>CAXTRL010000023.1:0-19530 GCA_964246575.1 uncultured Armatimonadales bacterium | reverse complement strand
GTCTCAGCGGCGATCCGGTTCAGCGCGTCCATTCGGGCCGGGTCAATAAGCAGCGTTGTCTTGACAGACGCCCCCACTGTAGACGGCCTGCCGCCTCTCCCCTTCTTAACTTCTTCCCCCTGCGTTTCGTTGGTGTTTTCCATGTTGCTATTGTATCCGGTTATATACGGATAAGTCAATATAAAAATAGTTGATTTATTTTAGTTTTAGCATGATATATCTATTGACAAGCATGATATATCATGTCATAATAGATACATAACCGACGGAGAGAAGAATACCCACCATGCCTAACGCAAACAAACTGACAAACGCCGAACTCACCGAGCTTCACGCGGCAACCGTGAATGCCGCCCGCCTTGCCCGCACCCTGGCGAACATCACCCGCCGCGCCGCAACCCTCTTGGAAGATGGCTACCAAATCCGCTCCTACGAGGGCGAAGGAGCTGATCTCTGCGTCGTTGAGTCGCCCGAAGGCACAAAGTACGTTGTTTGGCACGGCGCGGAAGTCGGCTATTCCTGCTCCTGCCCGTGCTTTGAGAAGCTGACTACCTGCAAGCACCTTCTGGCCGTGGACGCCATGAAGCAGGACGAAGCCGACGCCGAGCGGCTGGATGCAATGGCAGACGAAGCCGATTATGACCGCTTCGCCTACCGCTACTAAGAACAAATCCTAAGCCGACCGGGAGGGACAGTCAACCTCCCCAATTGGCGACATGAGAAATGGAGACAAGCCGATGACCAAACTTTCCACAATCCTGCGACGGCAGATCCGCCCGGCCTTCAATGGCGCACAGTTCAATGACAGCGACCGCGTTTCCCTCACGCCGGCAGGGGAAGCGGCCCTGGATGCCGCAAGCGCCGCGCTTGCCAAAGGCGAGGCCCTGCCGGCGGGCTGTCCGCGCTGCGGCGTCTCGCTTGATGCCCGCGATTGTGACACTGGGGAAGACGCTCAACCCAGCAACTAAGGAGAAGACCATGACCACCGAAACAACAACCGAACTGACTGCCGAAAGATTAAGTGCCGAAGAAATCGCCGAACTCGTTTCAGATGCCCCCGCCCCCAATAATGGGGGGACTGTCTTTGTTCCTGCCGACGCGGCGGGCGTGGATTGGGTGCTGCGGAAGATGAATGCCGCCCGCGCCGAGGCAAAGCTGGTCCGCGACAATGCCGAACTGATGGCGCGGACTTGTGAGCGGCAGGCCGACGCGCTGGAATGGAAATACGGGGCCGCTTTGCAGACCTGGCTACGGGCTGAGATTGACGGCGGCAAAAAGAAGTCGGTTCGCCTCTATCACGGCGTTCTTGGATACCGCACGAAGCCTGCCGCCATTCATGTCACCAATCCCGCCGCCGCGCTTGCCTGGGCGCGTGAGAGCCTTCCTGCTGCCATTACGGAAGCCTTAGACAAGAAGGCGCTGACCGAGGCCCTGCTGACCAACGGTGAGAGTGTTCCGTTCGCTGACTTCCAGCCCGCCGAAGACGTGTTTTACATCAAAGCCTAAGCCGGCTGCTCGCTTGCAAAAGCCCCTTCCCTAACAGGGAAGGGGCCAATTTTAGAACTCGAAAACCTAGTAATTTTACTGGCTTTTATCGACAACAGGAGAAGATCACCATGAACAAAACAGACGCCCAAAATAGGGCAGATAGCCCAAAAGAGTCAAGCGCAAAATTGAATGAGGCAAGCGCGAACGCTGGGGAGATGCTGGCAGGGAATGCCGCCTATGCCGGCAAGCCCGGCCAGCTTTACATCGCCGAGTTTACGCCGCAGCTTGACTGGGCCGACGCGGGATGGCTGGCCGAACGCATTGATGCCGGCGAGATTGTCGCCTGCCCGCGCTGCCACTTCCTGAACCTGCCCGCCCGTCCGTATTCTTTGGACACCCTTAAGGGCTGGCCTGACCCGCTGGACGCTTGCATGGTCTGTGCGTATGCCTACGGCGTGGATGACCTGTACTTCTACCTGGAAAGCAAAGCGCTAGACGCCGCCGCAGGCGATCTTGCCGCCGCGCGGGTGCGCCGGGCCGAAACGCTCTATGACCTTTGGATGGGGCCGAGCCTTGCTGCCGATACTTGGGTAATGGCTGAGATGGGGGAGACAGCCCGGCGCATCAAAGCCTTGTCCCGGCAACCGGCGGACTAAAGATACAGGTAGACTAAAACTGCTTTGGCGCAGTCGGTCGGGAATTGCCCCTTCTCGTAAGGAAGGGGCAAAAGATAGTCGGTTTTACCCGGTTTTTATTGACAGCAGAAGGAGGAAAGCGCTATGAGCGAATCAGTCAGCGAAACGCCGGAAATGAACGAAGTGCTAGAGGTAGAAACAAGGGCAGCGCACCTGCACAATGTCATCGGGCCAGACGCGCAGTGCGCCGTCGCGTCTGCCATTCAGCGCTTCATTTCGTCGCGCTGGAATGCCGGCGGCGAGGGCCGCGCCCAGATTGAGAATGTTCTGGCAGAGTACCGTGCGGCGAAAGAAGCACCCGCTGGGCCGGACGGCTCCGCTTCAGCTTAAAGCATTAAATCCTGTTGAAGCGCCCGACCGGGCGAACGTCTTGCGGTATTTGGCGACTGTCCCCATCGCAAGGCCGGTCACACGCATCAGCCAGGCGATCTTTGGCAGATCGCCGGGATGCGCCAACTGGTAATCCGCGATCCAGTCGTGTACTACCTGCTCTGGCGACCGATATGGCTGCGGAGATTTGTAGGGTGCCGGCCTAAACACCATCAAATACCGTCATCACATTTAATGTCATCGTCGCCAGGCAATCGCGACTCGCCAGGCAATCGCGAAGCGGCACGAGTGCGTACTTCAGCATTTCTTTTTGCTGCTGACGCCTTGCTTTGCGAAGCCGCGCAATCGCCTGAACCTGAATCTGGTGGCAGCGCTGTTGGGTGATGCCTAAAGCGTCCCCAATCTCGGCAAACGTCATGTCTTCTTGGTACACGCTCCGCAGAATGTGCTGCTGGCGCTCGGTCAACGGCGCCAGCAGCGCCTCAAAGCCGGCAGTGTCCATCGCCCTCTCGCCCGGCTTTTCTGCGTTCGGGTCGGCAACAAGGTCCGCCAGCTCGCCGCCGTCACCCTCTTTGCCCATCAGCGGCGTTTCCAGCGACACGCAAGAAAGGCGTGTTTGCTGGCGATCTTCCTTCAGGCGGCGCAGAATGAAGCCGCGAATGACCGGCACGGCGTAGGTGCCGAACGCAAAGCTCCTCGCCGGGTCGAAGCGCTGAGCGGCGGTCCACAAGCCGAGCATTCCCGCGCCGTAGGCGTCTTCTCTAGCCTCGCCCGTGAGGAAGGGAAAGCGCTTCAAGCACAGGCCGACCAGGCCGAGGTTTCGGGCATACAAGCGCTCCGGGTTCATGGTGACAGCCTTCATTTTTTGTCAGCCTTCATTTTGAGGTCATGGTGATGCTTAGTCATTACTCTCACAGCAGGCCGAAATTACCGTACTTTACCGTACTTTTCACCGTTCCTCTTTGTGGCTCCGCATTGCATAAATCACGACTGCATAGGATAATCACGACTGCATGGGGTATCCAATTTGGGGCGGTCGGGAATGCCTTTTTTAAGCACTCAAAGTTCCTCAAGGTTCAGCTTTTTTAAGCGTTCAAAGTCTTCAAAGTGACGACTTTTTTTAACCGTTCGAAGTCTGCGAAATTTGCCTTTTTTAAGCGTTCGAAGTCATCGAAGTTCAGTCCTCAATTCCCCGCCCCGATCCCCAGCGCCTGCGCCCTCTGCACGTCCGCCGGCAGGAGGATTCGGCTCCGTGCTGCTCCGGCCAGCTTCCGCATCAGCACCGGCTGAAGCTGCACGCGCTCCGCCGTCGTCGCCTGGCCGTACACGTCAAGGGCGCTGCCAAGCGGCAGAAGGTCCGCCTTTTGCTGCAAGGTCGTCATCTGGCTTTCCAGCATCAGGTGCCGCGCCTGCCCCGGCGTGATCTGCCGCGAATCAAGCGCCGACTGCACGGCAGGGCGGATGTCTTTGCCGGCGGCGGCATCGGCGAGAGTGCTTTTCCTAAAAGCAAGGGAAGCCTGCTGGGCCGGCGTGAGAACTCCGTCCTGCTTATCACTCAAACCCTGCTGCAATGCCTGCATGGCCGGGGTGCCGCTTGCTCCTAGCGGCGTTCCGCCGAACGGGTTGAACATCCGGTTCGGCGCTTCCAGGCGCGGGTTCCCTAAAGTGTCGGTTGCGACTGGCAGCGTTTGCCGCAGGCCGGGGATACGGTCCTTCACGAAGTCCAGCGGCTCTGCCTGCTTCCGTTTGAACTTATCTCCCTGCGCGGCGGCGTCGGCGAGAATGGCAGGAACATAAGACCCAAGCTGCTGGCCGAGTTGCTTCTTTGCATCCTTGCCGCTTGAAAGGACCTGCGTGAGATCGCCGGGATTTGCCTGCGCCCACGGCTGCTCCATCAGGAGGTTGCGGACGGCGTCGCCCACGCTCGGCCCCGTTCCCGTGCCGGCGTCTTCCCGCGCTGCCTGAAGATCAATCCCAAGCTGCAAAAGGTTTGACGCCGGGGCGACGGTGTTTGTCGGGTAGGACTTCCCGCCGGAAATAATCGCGCCCGGCTGGTGATGCTTTTCATCGCTGACCTGGCCGCGCTTTTTCGCGCCGATCATCATGCCGAGCGCAATCAGCCCCAGGCCGACAAGCCCGCGCCCGAACGTCCTCGCGAACCGCTGCTGATCGTTTGCCGTAAACCCGTTCTGAGACATCGCCTTTAGCGCAAACTGCATTGGAGCATACACCGCGCCACCCGCCATTTCAAGCGCCCGGCCTGAAACGTTGCTTTCAATTTTCGGAAACGGCGTCACCTGACTCATCAGGGCGCGGCCTACCGGCGGGGCCTTGTCATACGCGCCCTGGTACATTTCGCTGAACTTGTTCGGGTTCGTCAAAGTCGCTTCTTCGGCGGCGGACACGGCGGCGGCCATCATGGTGCTGCTGGGCGCGTTGTAGAGGTGCTGGCGAAAGTTTTCCTTTTGCGCCGGCGGGATGAGGCCTCGGCGCACGGCGTTGATGCTCCCGACATCCGCCATCTCAAGAAGCGCCCGGTGCAGCGCAAACATCCGCAGGGCGGCATACGCGCCTTCGTGGGCGTTGAAGATGGTGTTGACGTAGGCATCAAGGATGCGGTTGCCGGAATGAAAGGGCGCGTGATTGGCCGGCAGCATGGGGTTCGTGACGCCTTTGGTGGCGAGGCCATGCGCCCCGTCCTTCATCACCTGGAAGCCGAGCCGGATACCCTGCGACGCGCCGACTTTGGCGGCAGCCGCGATGTCCTGCACCCGCACGTCGCCGATGGTGCGGTCCCGGCCCGTGGCGGCGGACACGAGGAAGTCCGTGAGGCTTGCAGGCAGCCGGGCGATTTCGTCACTTGCGAGCGCCGCTCCGTGCGCGGCGACGGCTTTGATGATGGTTTTCCCCGAAGACAGCAGGCCCGCTTTCCGGATGTCGGTGACTTCATCAAGCGTCAGGAGGCGCATTTCATCGGGGGAACCTGTTTCGTCGGGAGAGGAAAGCGCATTCTCGGTGGCTTGTGGCCGGGCTGACGTTTTGCTGAGCGGGACTTTAGCGGGCGGATTAGCAGCGACTTGGCGGGCGGTCGCTGAACCGTGAGCGAACACGGCGCGGACGGCTTCCGGCCCATGCTCACTAGCAAGGCGTTTGGCATATTCTCTTAATAACCCTTCGGCTTGGGGCGCAGATAACCCCATCTTCTCGTACTGCGTGGGGCCGCCGGAAATAACTGCGGGTATCTCATCCCAGGTCTTCTCCGGGGCATAGCCCCGCGCTGTGAGCGCCGCCTGCGCTTTGCTGAACGCTTCATGCAGAGGATGCGCGGGATCGGAAAGCGAAGTCGTCAGGGCGTCCCGGCTGGCCTGAGACAATGGGAAAGAGTAACTGGCCGCGTGCGTCTTCTCATGTCTCGCGACGGCCTTTGTCTGGGACAGTGTTTGGCCCGGCTCGACTTTCACGACGGAGAGGCCGGCCTTGCCGCCGATACCCTGCTTGATGAGATTGGCGGTCCGGTTCAGGTCGGCGACGTACTGCTTGCCTTCGGGCGTGTTAGCACGGGCTGGGAAGCCGCGCTGATAATCACGAGTGGCCGCGAGAAGTGCGAGATTGACTTGCCGCGCGTGTTCCGGGCGCAGGGTGAGGCCCTGGCTGGTGCCGGACGCGCCGAGGCGGTCGGTGAGATCGGTATATGCCTGAGCGCCGACATACAAGGTGCCGCTTTTGCCTTTGAGGGCAACTTGGCGACCGTCGGCGGTGAGCGCCGGGAGAGTAGTTAGCGGCTGCCGATCACGTGTTTGCCCAAGAGTTCGTCCATCTTGGAGTCGTCCCCGGCTTCCATCGCCTTCATAAACTCCACTGCCGGGTCGTACTCCTCCGCCGGATGGTTCTGCGCTGCCAGGAGACGGTCGTGGATCTGCTCCGCCGCCTGCGCCAGTTGACACGCTTCCGCCTGGGCCGGTGTCATTGTTTGTGCCGAAGAGTTCCCCGGCTGGCTGGCTGCTCCCGGCGCTGCCGAAGTGCTGCCCGGCATACTGCTGGAACTGCCGAAGGGCGTCTTGCTTAATGGCATCTACGTGTTCTCCTGTGTCTTTGGCCTGGGCAATGCGCTTTGCCGCCCCGTTCAGAATGTCCGAGACCTCGCCCGGCGCGTTCTTCGTGGCATCAAATATCTCCGCGCCCTGCCGGTGGGCGGTCGCAAGTCTTTGAGACGTTTCGGCGTCAATGACGTTGTTTCCTGCTTTAAGACGGTCCGCGTTTTTTGCCGCCCCCGACAGGGCGCTGGCATCTTTCCCTAATTGGGCTTTGATGTAGGACGACGCCTGCGCTCTTTCTATGGCAAGCGAGGAGGTAATCTCATCCGTCCCGAACAAGCTGCTGGTCTGGCTGGTGTGTTTTGGCCCGGCAACGATGGCTTCGGCCATTTCCCGCACGTCGTCGTTAGTGACGTTCTTTTCCCCAATCTGCTTAACAAGAGTCGCCTGGTCGCCGTGATCCGGTAGGGTGCCGCCGATGATGGCCGCCCGCTCCACAGGAAGCTGCCCGCGCATGGCCTGGCTGAACAGGCCGACGCTGAGGCTTGCAAGCGCCAATCCCTGCGTCGCCTTCTGGCCGCTGAGGTTGACGCCGATCTTTTGCAGGCTGGCCGGGGTGTACCCGTTTTCCCGGAACACTTTGGCGGCGTCCAGGGCGCTTCCCTGCCCTTCGGCGATGTTGATGAGTGCGCCGCGCGTCCGGGCCGAGGCCGCGTCCGGCGCATCAATAAAGCGGGCGTCTATCCCTGCCGTGCCGGTCCTCTGCGCCAGTCCCACGCGGTTGTGGCCGTTGACGACGTAGGCTTTGCCGTCCGCCGGGTCGCGCCACGCATGGACGACGCCGGCAAAGTCAGGGTTAAACGCTTTTGCATCCGTGAGGCTGCCTGAACTTCCGCCTTTGCCGTAGCCGATCTTGTATTGGAACCTGTCTGGGTCCAGGTAAAGCTGACTGACGGGGAAGCCCGAAACCAGCCGCGCGTCGGCAGGTGGGTTGGGCGCTAGGGGCGCTGGCTGCGCTCCTGTTGTTGCTTGCGGCACTTTGCTGAGTGGAAGCCGAGGGACAGACGGCACAGGGGCAAAAGTGCCGTCCATGTGCCGCGCTGCACCGCTCGTCAGTGGAGCGCTCGCATCAAGCGGCTTTCCTGCTAATGACAAAGGCGCAGACGCCGGCGGCAAAGACAGTGGTGCTGGTCCTGCACTGGCCGCTGAGGGCAATGCTGGCGCGGGAACAGGTGAGGGCGCGGCGACGTTTGGAGCGCTGGCTGGCGGCACAAGAGGACTTGCGGCCACAGAAGGCGAAGGCATGGGCAATGCCGGCCTCGGCACAGCCCCAAGACCAGCAATGCCGCTTCCTACGGGCGCGGGTGTGTTCCCTGCGCCCGGCATGGCTGCGCCTCCTGTTTGCGTCATTCCAGCCGCCCCGATGTTCACATCACCCTCTTGCGGCGTGATCCGGCCCTGGTCCATATCCCGCATGACCTTGTAGCCGGGGTAAGCATCCACCACAGCCTTGCCCAGTGACCGGCTCATGGCGGCGCTGGTCAGCTCGTCGGCAAGACCCGTGCTGGGAAAGTGCTTGCGGGCGATAGTCGCCGCCGCGTTCAGGGCTGCATCGCCGGCGCTCCCGCCTGTCACGGTCCGCCCGTACTGGGCAGACGCGACTTTCATATCCTGCCCGGCGGCCACGGCCTTTTGAGCAAGGCTTCGCAGATTGGCGGCAGAAGCCGTGTTCCCGGCAGTTTCGGCGGCATCGGCCATTGCCGACAGCTTCCCGCCAGCGCCCAGCAGTCCGGACGCTCCCACGTCCATCGGGATTTTGGCGGCGCTCACCAGGGCGATGACGTTCATCATCTGGCCGACGGGATTGTTCAGCGTCTCGTTTTCAATGCCGGGGCCGAGGGACTTGCCGAACTCAGGCAGGGTACCATGCAAGGCGGCTTCCGCGCCGTGTGCCAGAAGCCCCGTATGCCCGCCGGGGACAACCAGGTCGGCGGCGACCGCCGGAGCCTGGGCGGCGGCCTGCTGGTTCATGCGCGAAAGCAGGGTATCCGCGCCTTCCGCGTTGCTGGTATCCGCCGCCACGTCCGCATACTGGCCGGGGCCGGACGGGGCGACATTTGGGCTGTTCAGGTTGTGCCAAAGACTGGCTGCCGTACTGCCGAGGCTGTCTAATTGCTGGTGGAACGTGCCTTCATGCCCGTCCGCACCGATGATGCGCTCGGCAAACGCCATCGGGCCGGAAGGATTGGACTGCGGAGCCTGAGCAGCCGGCGGCGGTGCGAGGCCCTGCTTCGCAGCATCCTGGATAAACTGGGCATACTGAGGCAGCTTGGGAGCCGTCGGGCTGGAAGTCAGTGCGTTGACCGATCCTTGCACGGCGCTTTGGTAGGCCGTCTTGTTTTCGGGCGTCGGCGCGGCTTGGTACTGCTGGCCTGCCGTATCCATTGCAAGGAACGCATGGCCGATAGGATCGGCGTTCTTTGGGTCCGGGTCCACATAGTTCTTGGCATCCGGCGTCGTGCCGTCATACGCCGGTGAGAACAGCACGGCGGGGGCATTGGGAATGGCGTCAAGTTCGGCCTGAACCGGCTGGTAGGCAATGGGGGGAGTGCTAGCCGAGCTATTATTGGCCGAGCTATTATTGGCTGGCACAGACTGAACGGCTGGTGCGGGCCGGACCGAGGGAATGGCCTCCATCTCGCTTTGGGTCGGAACGTAGGGCGCAGGAGACGCCGCGCGCGGAGCGCTGGTGAGCAGGGCGCTGGGGGAAGGCAAAGGCCCACCCGAAGACCCGCCCGGCAGGGGGGCGGTCGGGATTGCGTTTAGTTCTTGCGGTGTCGGAATGTAAGGCATGATGTTAGCCGCTTATCCTTATCGCCCGCCGTTCAGGCCACGGAGATAGATGTTCTTGTAGTCGTATTTCTGCTGAGGCGTCATGCGCTGAAAGTCGGCCTGCGAGTTCGGAATGGGGCCGGTGTAGCCGCCGGCCCGATTTGCCCCCGGCAGGTTAGAAGGAAATCCGGGAAGCGCCGGGACAGAAGGCCCGGAAACGCCGCGCACCTGACTGCCGACGCTGGGGATGACGCCGTAGCCGCCTCCCATCGGATTGACCGGGGAGGCCGCGCCTCCCCGGTGTCCCTGCATCAACGCTTGAAGCTGGTGGTACTCGGCAGCGCCCGGCCCCGATGGATTCCCCTGCGGATCGAGCGTCACCAGGGCAGCGCCAGGCTTACCGAACATATCGGACTTGCCCGGCATGGTCAGCGTCGTCATACGCTGGTTCAGGCGGGCCGTGAGCGCATCCCCGGCTACACCGTTACCGGCCAATCCGCCTCCCCGCGCATTGACGTTTTGCTGGGCGATGTTTGCCATCACGCTGTCATGGGCGGTCTTTTCCGAAAGTCCCTGCCGCTGCAAGCCGATCTCCTGCTGCTTGGCACCCATAAGCGCATTCTGGTATTCCTGCAAACTCTTAAACTGCTGCACTTTCAGGCCGTAGTTGTCGCCGATAGCGCTGGTCTGGGCGTTCTTGCCGGCAATCGTGGCCGCCTGAAGACTGTTTGGAACGTAAGACGGCGCAAGCGACGGCGGGCCGAGCGCCGGGGTTCCGTCTGGCAAGGTTGGCGGCTGCTGAGTGCCGGGAACGGCGTAGTTCGTGCCGTTTCGGGCGTTGAACTGCTGGACCATCTGCGGCTGCTGGGCGGGCGGGGTTAATCCGAGCTGGTTGCGGAAGGCGAGGTCCATTTTGTTCTGCACATCACTTGCGCCCGCGTTGTTTTTCCTGATCTGCGAGAGCGTGAGCGGCGACGGGCTAAACGGGTTCCCGGCAGAGTTCGGGTTCCCAGTCACCCCTGTGCTTCCGTACCCGCCTGTGTTTCCAATCGGGCCGGACGGCGGCGGGAGTGTGGGAGAAACAACGGAAGGCAAAGCGCCGGAGGGCGAAGGCGGCGCGGCAGGAGCAGGCCCCGTAGCGCTAGGAGGCGGTAGACTACCAATTGGCCCAGAAGGCGGCGGGAGCGTCTGCGAAACGCCGGAAGGCATCACGCCACCAGCGCCGGACAAGCCAGAGAGAGAGCCGCCAAAGCCGCCCTGAGAAACAGCAGCCACGGACGGTGCATTCCCAATAGGACCGGATGGCAGTGGCAGGGCCGGGCTAACGCCTGTAATTGGCGGGGCGGCGGGCGTGTTCATCCCCATTCCAGACAAACCGACACCCGGTGCAGAGAACGACATAGCAGGAATGCCGACAGGGCCGCCAGGCGGCAGCATGGGCGGTGCGCCCCCGCTTCCAAAAATAGGCTGGTGGGCGTTTGGGTCGCCCACCAGCCCTGCATTGTCGCCGGCGAAATAGTTTTCTTCCAAGTGTCCGTTTGGGTCCAGCGCGTCCATGCTGCGAAGTGTTGCCCGCGCCTCGGCGGCGGTCTGCCCGGCCAATTTTGCCGGCAGGTTGCCGAGCGCAATGCCCATTGCGATATTTTGGCGCGCGGTGGACTGAATCCCTGCCACGCCGAGGCGTGATTGGCCTAAAGTTTGCGCGACGGCCAGCTTCGTCGGATTGTCGGTCGCGTACTGGGAGGCTTGGGCGGCCTGCAAATTGCTTTCTGATGCTTGCTTTTGCTGCGCCAGTCCACGGGAGTAAACCGTGCCGAGTGCGCCGTAATAGCCGGAATTGTAGCCTTCTCCGGCAGAAGTCAATGCTTGCGTCAATCCAAGCGTGTTAATCGCCATGTGCCTAATCTCCTTTCGCGGGGGCGGCCTTGACCTTGCCGGCGGAAGCGGCCAGCATCGCGCGGACAGCCCGGCGAACGAGGGCGCTGCGGTTCACGCGCTTGGCGAGGGAGAGCGCGTCAAGACTTGCAAGATCGGCGGGTTCCAGCCCGATGCAGACGGGGCGGACCGGCTCGCCGAGTTCACGGCAGCGCGTCTGGCGCGGAGCATCAAAAGTCAGTGTTTGCGGCATGGGACAACTCCTGTTTATCTTATCAATGGCGATTTTATTATCAGATTTGCTTATATGTAGTGTACCAGAAAAAGCCGCCGTTTCCATCGGAAACGGCGGCTTGAAGCATAATAATTGTGCGGATATTTGTCTGTGCTTTAGTGCATGATCTCGCCGGGGCGTGGCTGCATCATCAGGGCCAGAAGCGGGTCAACCTCTTCGGTCTCCGGCGTAGCGAGCGGGGTTCCTTCCAAGCCGGCCCGCAGCACCCCGGCGGCGTCCCTCACATAAACGAAGCCGCCCGCGTTGCCAGCGCTGACAGACACTCCCTCAGTGCCATTGCCCTGGTTGATTATCAGGATGCCGCCCCCCGGATGCGCCGACACTGAAACGGCAGAAACGCCCTGCCTGATGAAGTGCATCACGCTCCCGTGGAGACGGGCCTGGATCTGAATGTCCGGGCCTGCTTCCGCGCCGTAGATGTCAAGCTGAGTGCCGTCTTCAAGCGGGTACAGGTGCAGCAGGGGCCTTCCCGTCGTGGTCCGAAAGACAAGGCCGCCGTCTGGCACGGTGATGTGGTCTTGCAGCGGCGGCAGCGCGGGCAAGGCTTCAGTCAGCTCCTCAGCAGCCTGACCAATGAGGGCTTCTGCCGTTTCTTCCTCGGTCGGAATGGACGGCGTGTTTATCTCGGTTTCGTTTGCGTCTTCCATCTTTACTCCTTAACCAGCCCCAGTAAGCGAGGAGGTTTTAGCCAAGTAAGTCTCGCTTGATTTCATGGTTTGGTTTTATGGTTTCTTGTAAAACTAAACTGGTTTGGTTTTATGAGATGTATAGGGGTCAGGATAAAACCAAACCAGTCTTCGCCTGCAAGTCATCAGTTCTTGCCTGAAATCACTCATTCGGCGAACGGGTCCGTCAGGACGTAGCCGTCGCCTTCGGTTCGGACTTCCTGCTCACTTTTCATGCTCCGCCAGACAGACGAAAACGTCGATTTCTTGATGCCGTCCGCCGTCGCCCGCTTCATCAGGCCGCCGTGCGTGATCGGTGCATCCGCGTCGCCGAGGGTGTCCAGGATGAACTGCCGGCACTGCATCTGCTTGGACGCTGTTTCTTCTTCCATGCCCGAAGCATCCGCGTCCACGTTCTCAAACTGGTCGCTTCCGATGCGCTTCAGCATCAGTGGCGGCGGAAAGCCGAGGAGCTTGTGCTTGGAGCAGTTGACTGAAACGACCGCGTGTTCGCCTTCGCCGCGAACGTCTACATCCAGCACGACGTCCACATTCGCCGACTTAGCCGACGCGCCGCGTGCGCCGCTTCCGTTCTTTCCCGTGTGGTCGATGACCAGCGACGCAACACCCGCGCTTTTCAGCGTTTCGAGAACCGGCGTGATGGAGCGACCGATTTCCGCATTATCGTTTTCGTCGCGCAAGTTCCACGTCTTGGCGGCGGTGTCAAACACCACGAGATCAACGCTACGCGATTGGCAGAAGCTCACGAGGTCCGGCATCTCGGTGGGTAGCTGAATGTCGTCCAGGAACAATAGGCCACCCCGAACGCGCGGCGCTCCCTGGTATAGCTTTTCAAGCTTGGTCTGTTGAACGATCTGCCCGCTTTCCCGATCCACATACACGGTGCGAACCGGGCGGCGTGTGACACGTCCCCACAGGTCGGTGCCTTCGGCAAGCGCTGTCACGATGTTGAAGGCAAGCGTTGTCTTTCCCGCGCCTGACGGGGCGGACAGCCAGTGCGTCATCTTCTCCGTGAAGACCCACCAAAGCAGGGGCAGGTCGGTCGGCGGGGGGCCGATGTCAGCCATGTCCACAAGGCGCTCGGCCAGCGCCTTTCGGGCCGGCAGGGGAACCGCCGCCGGTTCCGGCTTCAGGAGGAACGGCGCGGCGGCCTCTATCGCTTTCTGCACGTCGGCGGCGGTCGCCCCTTTGCCGATGACCCAGCTTGTGAAGTCTTCGCCGTCCGGCAGGGACGCGATGCGAATATTGGGAACGGCAGCCGAAAGCGCCGCCGCCGCTTTCTGTGCGCCGTCTCTGCCAGCTTTGTCGCCATCGTAGAGGATCGTCACGCGCTGGCAGCCGCGCAGGGCTTCGGTCCAGTGGTCTTTCCAGTTCCCCGCCCCCAAAGTGCCAGTCACGGCGGGGAAGCCCATCTGGTTTGCAAGCAAGGCATCGGCTTCGCCCTCGACAAGCAGAACCTCGGTTTGCCCGTTCAGCGCCGACATGGGGAACAGCCCGGCGGTCAAGCCCTTTTCCCAGGGCAGTGTTTTGAACGTCCGGTCCAGCCCTTCTTTGTAAGCGAACAGGTGCCGCCGAATGTTCAGCAGCCGACTCTCGGCGTCGTACACCGGGAACGTCACCCGGAACAATCCCTGTTCGTCTTTCTGCATCCCAAGCCGGAAGTTCACGAGCGTTTCTGTGGAAAGCCCCCGGTACTCGGAAAGCCACTGCCGCATTGAGTCCAACTTCATCAGCCGTTCGTGCTGCGCTTCGGCAAGGCCGCTGTCAAGAAAGACGGGATCGGCGGCGGGCAGGGCCTGCGCCCGGCGGATCGGGGCAGGGACGCTGGAAACATCGCCGCTCACTCCTGCAAAGGCAGCAACCCGTTCCAGCGCTTCGGGGAACGAGACGCCTTCCAGCTTTTCGAGGAAGCGGAAGGCGTCGCCGCCGTCCTGACAGCCGGAAAAGCAGTTCCAGAGTCCGGTATCGGGGTTGACGGCAAAGTTCTGGCCGGTGCCGCCGTGGAGCGGGCAGGGGCCGCGCATCTCGCCTCCCAGCGGCTTCAGCGGCGTAAACCTCCCATAGAAATCTGCGAAGCGCCCCGTTAAGGCGGCCTTCACGTCTTCGGCATCAATCGGCATGATATCAGTTCCTTCCTACACCGCGCCGGGATTGACGCGCATACTCCCGCAGATGACCGGCGACGAACGCCCGTGCGACCGCCGACAGCTCCGCAGGCGATAGTGACACTTCTTTCGCCACTTCCAGGAGCAAAAAACCCTTTCGTCCAAACGTCGTGCAGGCGTGGACCGGCCGGCCCGACGGCAGGCGGAACACGCCCCAAGAAAAGGTGTCGGCGAGCCGGCAGCCGGAAAGCCGGGCCGTCAGCGCGAAGTCAACGATCTCGGCTTCGGTTTCCTCCGCAGTCGCGCCGCCCCCTTTCGAGGGCGGCAGGGCGAAGCGGAACGAGCCGGCCAGGTCCGCCAAACGATCAGCGGGCTGGTAGAACGCGGACGGGTGCGGGCGAGAAGGCAGGGGTGCTTGTGTTTGCATCTATACACCCCTCAATTTACTAAGGCTGGAAAGATTGGCCGCACGAGCCACCTGGCGGCGGCTAAGGATGTCTAGTGCGGCCAAAAATTGGCGGGGCGAAAAGTCATTGCTCGCGGTGGGGAGCGTGTGGCGAGGGCCGGGCGTCTCAACGGACGGCGGCGAAGATGTTTTGGTCATGGTTTTTCCTCTCGGTGGTTGCGAAAGGAAAGAGGTTAGGGTATACTGAATTGCCGCTCCAATAAAGCCCTGCCCGGCTTTCCTTGTTCTTTGCTCTGCCCTCGACTTTTGCCCGGTCGGGGGTTTTGCTTTTTGGTCTAGCTCCTCTGTTCATCCGGCGTCCCTGCCTCCTCATTTTCCAGCCTCTCGGCCCGACTTCGGCGCAAATCCTCTGCCGCCTGGTAAATCAGCGCCCAAACTGGCTGCCAGGGAACGGCGGGCGGATGCGGATTAGGCGGCTTCGGCATGAGCGGCCTTCGCTTTCATGTCTTCGATCAATTTGGCGACACCGGATGCTGGGAACCTCAAAACGCGCCCCAAACGAACCGGCACAAGCTCACCGCGTTCCATCAGCCTGTAGATCGTCGCGCGAGATGCCGACAGTTGCGCGGAAACCTGCGACAGCTTAAGTAGCTTCTCTTCCATTTACCTCAACCTTTCTCAAAAATCAATGAGAGACCTATATCAACAATTAGAAGCATTGAGATATGGTTTATGGTATCATGTTTCTGTTGGCACGTCTCGGCAATAACCGGAGATTAAAACGGAGACAAATGTTGGCGGGGAAAAAGGGTCTGGCAGCACAACTCAAAGATAATTACGATATGGAAATGCAAAATTTCCAGTTACTGCTCGGCCCAGTGCCGGATAAATACATGGCAGATGCCCCTGCATCACTTGATCTTATAGAAATGTCGTTCGCTCTTAGCAATCCTGGGGCCGCCGAACCGTCTTTGTGCTGGCTAGAAGGAAACATCACAAGCATCCTGCCAGCATTCAAAGTGCAAAAGACGCAGGGATGCTTGCGTGAGTTTTGCAGGCTGCACCGCTTGAAGGACGATAAAGACATACTGGATTTCGCTTTGAGGTGGGGCGTGTTAGGTATCTGGCCGGAGTATCACCGTCCTCAAGACTGGACTTCAAGGGGTATAGTCCACTTGGAGACGATTAACTTCTGGCGGCGAATGTCTGCACATTTTGAGGGTCTGGTTGTTTTAGGTGCAAAAGTGCAGAACGGGAGCGATGTCCCTATTTCGGATTGGAAAACTGTTGTCCAGACGAGTGGCCCCTTGCCAGACAACGGTTTTCACCGCTTTGGCTTTCGGCTAGGCCGACTCGGCCTAGAACGCGATCCGCAACGCCAAACGATCATTGCCAATGCAATTCGGAACTCTGAAGTTACTCGTCAAGAGGTACACCAAGCGGCCTTAGAAGACGCAATTGAGCGGTGGCACAGAAACTTAAAATATGGGAGTCGTATTGTCTGGAAAGAGGCTGAACGGACAGGGAGCGAAGAAGCAAAAAAAGTCAAGGTACCATCCATTGTTCCTGTAATTGACGACTACAGAAGAAAAACTTATGAGGAATGGGGTTTTGAAGGCGGAAGTATCGGGGTTCAAGCAGATTTAAAAGATCGCAGGACTTTCGACCGTCCCATGAGGCCGAGCAATCTGCTCAACATCTTGATATTACAGCTCATTGAAACATTGGCCTCGTCGCTCCCACTTTGCAAGATATGCCAGGAGCCGTTCCAGCGTGGTCACGGTAAGTGGCAAATATGCGCGGACCCGGAATGCAAACTAGAAAGGGAAAGACGCCGAAAGAAAGCCGACTATTGGAAAGGGAAAGCAATGTAAAAGCTGAATACGAAGCCAAGCCCACTTCTTGGCAGGCTTGGCTTTTTAATTTAATCAGAACACGAGCGGCGACTGTGCGGTTACTGCGCTTCCCTTACTCCCCACTCGGCACTCTCGCCGGAAACATAACACACGACCTGCTGCCGGTGGTAGCCGTCGTGGAAGGCAATTAGCGCGGCTTGGGCTTCAATAGTAATTAGCCCAAGCTCAGTGTGGTTGGCGCTTTTTGCCCACTGCTCCGAGGGAAGCGCCCGCAGAAAACTGACGATCTTGGCCCGGTTTGCCCCGTAACGCGCGAGGCCTCGGGCCGGGTCGGCATGGGCGTAGTCGTTTTCAATCGCCACCTGCCCTTCGTCCAAGCCTTGCAGCAGGGCATTGTCGGCGTCGCGTGTTTGGGTCAAGCGCCCTAAGAAAACTTGGTCCCAGTCGGCAAGATGGGCGACGACTTCGCGCAGGGTGAAGCGCTCCGGGTCAGGACGACGGTCCCAAGCGGGGCCGGTGACTTCTTCCAGCAGCTTCGCCAAAACGTCCGGGGCCGACTCCAGATCAATGAGCAGGTAGCGGTGCAGTTTTTCGGGCAGCATATTTTCTCCTATTCGGTGACAAAGACAGGGAGCTTGTCCGGCGGATCGGCGGCGGACGTTTCCAGGGTCGCGAGGCGGGTATGGATTTCGCTCATTTCCTGGTCGCCGAGCTGCTCCGCGCAGCCGGCGACTGTTCGCCGCCCCTGCTCGGCCAGCGCCCGGCAGGCGTTCGGGTCGGACACAGTCGCCGCGATGTCGCTGAGCGCCCGCAGCATTCGCAGGTTGACCGCAACGTCCGATTTGGCGTACAGCCGAATCTGCTCAAACGCCGAGATGACCAGCCGGTCAAAGCCGAGCCAGGGAATATACACGCGCACCGTTCCCGGTGGGTTGTACAGAAGGGACGGCAGCGGCTCCCGCGCGGCAAACCGGATCAAAATGCGGCTTAACTGGTCTACGCAGCTAATCGCTGTGCTGGGGTCGTTGACTGCCGGCGAAATGGCTTTCAGCGCGATGTCTACAATCTGAAGAATGCCGTATTCTATGTCCTGCTGCAAAGTTCGGGTCGGGCCGATGTCAAAAGTCCCGCGCAGATCGGCGACGGCGGCGGGGGACAGCTTGTGGCCTTTAGAGACCGTCATCAGCGGCACGCCTGCCGGAACAAAGTGGCCGACGCGGCGCAAAACGCGCACGGTCAGGCCGAGGCTCCGCGCCACCGAAACCAGCCGCCCGGTGTTGATGTAGCGGACATAGCCCGAAAACTCGCTTAAGACCGGCACTTCGCGTGGGTCTTCTTCCAGCCAGGCATCGTGGGGCAGAATGCGGCTCTCGCGCAGTGGGTGCGGCATCACTTCATCAATAATGTTCTCGGTCTCGGATGCGATCCGGTCCACAATATAGTTGACGCTGACGGCCTGGGAAATGTGGTGGATAAAGTACAGCAGGCAGGCGATGCACAGCAGCGCCAGCCCCATCGCCCCCAGCACGGTCGCTACCGGGGCAAAAGGGTGGGGCAGGGAGCGTGCCGCCGGCATCGCCGCCAGGCAGTAAGCAAATGTCCCCAAGAAGATGCCGAGCGTCTGCTGGGTCACGCGGTCCGACGAAAACGACACGATAATGCGCGGCGAGAACTGCATGGACGCCAGCGTCAGCGTCATCAGCAGAATGGCGAAAACGATGGACACGACCGTCATCATCGCCGTCGCAATGCTGGTCAAGATTGTCTGCGCCACCTGCGGGTCGGCATGGGACGGAAACAAAATGTGCGGCACCCAGGCGCTCAGAACCGGGAAGGCTTCCTCCAGGGACGAAAAAACCGCCCCCAGCACCCCCAGCGACACCGCAATAATCAGCGGGCGCACCAGAAACCCGCCCCGCAGATTGTAGCCGACCTGCTCCACCAGCAGCGCTTGGCGCGTATTTAGAAACGGCAAAGGCATACCTCCGTCAAAGATTTTGTACGCGCAACCATGTTCAGAATTATAGCACAGATTAGGTGACGCGGCGGACATGGGGCAGGCCGCGCCGCAGGGTGATGATTGTCAGCTCAGGGCGGGTCAAGAAGCGCAGGGCGAGGCCGCTGATGCCGATGCCGCGCGTGACGTAAAGCTGGGTGCGGCCCGGACGGATGCCGATGACGCGGCGCAGGCGGCGGCGGCTGTAGTAGCCGTCGCTCATGCGGCGGCCCAGCAGGGAATGGGTGTACAGGGGGCCGTACCAGGGCAGGCGGATTTGCCCGCCGTGGGTGTGGCCGGACAGAACCACATCCACGCCCCGCCCTACGGCGTCGGCGACAGAGTCGGGGGAGTGCATCAGCAGAAGAGTGAAGAGGTCGGAAGGCGCGTTTTCAAGGGCCGCCGCCGTGTCGTCTTTGTCGTTGACCGGATCATCTACGCCTGCTAAAACGATTTGAGCATCGCCCCGCGACAGCAGAACATGCTGGTTCATCAGCGGCGTGATGTTGTTCTCCGCAAGGGTACGGGAAAAAGCGTAAGGGCGGACGCCGTTTTTGTGCTCGGAGTTGCCGAAAATAGCGTACACGCCGTCTTTTGCTCGGAATGAACGCGCGAGTTCCAGAAACGGCGCAGCGCCGGCCGGCGTGTGGATCAAATCGCCGGTAACGGCGATCAAATCTGCCGCCGGCAGCTTTTCCAGCAGCGTTTTGAGAAGCCGCTCGCGCCGCCCCATCTGCCGCATGTGCAGGTCGGAGATTTGGATAATCGTGTAGCCGTCAAAGGCTTCCGGCAGGCGCGGGGCGGACATCTCCAGGTGAACGGTTTCAATCGCATACGGCTCAATGCCGGCGGCATACGCCAGCAGTCCCGCACCCGCGCCGCCGGTCAGCAGCCCCAGCCCCCGCAGCAGTCGGCTCATACGGCGGAAACTT
>CAXTRL010000022.1:0-19681 GCA_964246575.1 uncultured Armatimonadales bacterium | reverse complement strand
CACGCAGAGCCTCAATCATTACAAAGACGCTGAGGCGGTCATCTAAGCACTTGGAAACGACGTTGTTGCCGATCAGCTCGGTGGTCCGGGCCATCGTCACCATGTCGCCCATTTCAACCAGCTTCTTGACTTCGTCGCCGGGCAGGCCCACATCTACAAAGAACTCTTCAATTTTCGGCGGCTTGCCCAGCTCGTCTGCCGTCAAGAGGTGAATGGGCTTGGCGGCAGGCATGAGTGTTCCGAGCAGCGTTTGCCCGGCGAAGCCGTGGACATGGACGCGCTGGGCGACCATTGTGCGCGGGTCCCAGCCGCCGACGGGCTGCAAACGCAGAAAGCCTTTGTCTTCCACGTACTTGACCAGAAAGCCGATTTCGTCGGTGTGCGCGGCCAGCATGACGCGCGGCCCGCCGCCGCTGCCTTTTTTCGTGGCAATGACGTTGCCGAGCGTGTCTACCTGGATGTCGTCGGTCAGAGGCGTGAGTTCTTCAATAACTAAATCGCGCACTAAATCTTCGCGGCTGGAAATGCCGGGCGTCTCGCAAAGCTTTTTGAGCAGGTCAAAATTGATGGGCATAAGGGTTCTTTCGTGGACTTGCTGTTAAGCGGAAGATGCGCTTTTGTTCGCCGCGCCTGCCTTGTTTTCCTCTTTTTCTTCCGGTGTTTGAGGCCAATGTTCCGGCAGGGCGGCGGGACGCTCCACTGTGCTTTGCATGGCGTAGTAGCGGCCCTGCGCCGACGAGTCTAGAAAGCCCCACATGGCTTCCAGAACATGATATGTCAAGTCGCCGCCGGCGCGGGCCGGGCGGTTCTCCCGAATGGCATACGCCAGGTCAGTGACGCCCAAGCCTCGGCTGTTTTCCGAGAACCCATGCGTCAGCGGCACGTCTTCCCAGCCTTTTCCAGCGCAATTGACTTTGACGACGCCGCCGAAGCCATTAGGATCGGGAACGGACAGTGAGCCGAGCGTGCCGTGGATTTCAATCGGCGGCAGAGCGCTGGCCCAGACGTCAAACGACGTGATCAGCGTCGCTACTGCGCCGCTTGCGAAGTCCAGCGTTCCGGCGATATGCGTGGGCGTTTCTACCGTGATGACCTGCCCGTGCTTCGGCGGACTTGTTATGGTGCGCTTAGTGAACGCTTTTTGCGCCGAGCCGGCAATGCGCGTAATCGGCCCCATCAGCGAAACCAGCGCGGTGAGGTAGTACGGTCCCATGTCAAACAAAGGCCCGCCGCCAGGCTTGTAGTAGAACTCCGGATCGGGGTGCCAGCTTTCGTGGCCGTGACCGAGCATGAACGCCGTGGCGGCGACCGGCCTGCCGATCACCCCGTCATCAATGACTTTGCGGCAGGTTTGCAGCCCCGCGCCGAGGAACGTGTCGGGAGCGCCGCCGACGCGCAGATTATTCGCTTTTGCGGTTTGGAGCAGCGCTTGGCCCTGCTCGCGAGTTAGCGACAGCGGCTTTTCGACGTAGGTATGCTTGCCGGCTTTCAGAGTCGCCAAACAGACCTCAAAGTGGGCTTGGGGAGTAGTCAGATTGACGACAATCTGGATGTCGGGGTCCGTCAGCAGCTCCGCGACCGTGCAGGCTTTCGGGATGCCGTACTCGGCGGCCCTGGCTTTAGCGCGTTCCAAATCCAAGTCCGCACAGGCCGCGACTTGAAGAACAGCCAGCTTTTGGAGGGTTTGGAGATAAATCGGGCTGATGTTGCCGCAGCCGACAATGCCGATTTGAACGGGGGGCGTGGTGACAAGTGCCATACGGGCTATCTTACATCCAAAGCCAGCAGAAGTCAAGGCAAGAAGTTAAGGCAGAACGGGGTACAAGAAGGCTGCCGACCTATTCGACAGGAGAAACACAATGTCTGCCAAAATTGACCCAAACGACGCCCTCGTGCTGCTGATAGACCTGCAAGCGGGGATCGCCGACAAGCCCCTGACCGTTCCGTACAAAGACCTGCAAAAAGGTGTCGGTGGCTTGTCCAAAATCGCCAAGCTGTTTGAGCTTCCTGTTGTGATCTCTGCGCTGCACTTGTCTCCGGGCAGTGACGCTGAAATCATGCCGGAGATTGGGCAGGCATTAGGAAGCTATCTTGTTCACTACCGTACTTCGGCGGACTCGCTGGAGAATGCAGACATTAAAGCCGCTGTTGAAGCGACCGGGCGCAAGACGCTTTTGATTGGCGGCACGGTCACAGAAATTGCCGTGCAGATGGCCGCGCTGTCCGGCCTTGCGCTCGGCTACCGCGTGTTTGTCATCGCTGAAGCGGTAGCCGGAGTCAGCCCGCGCACGGAAGAAGCGGCGTTTCACCGCCTGCTGCAAGCGGGCGCGACAACCACTTCGGCGACAGCCTTGTGTTTGGAAATCGCGGGAGATTTCCGGCAGCCAAAAGGCGAACAAGCGATGGCAATTCTTTCCGAGCTGATGGGCGGCTGAGGAGAAGCAGGGCGCGTCTCGCAGCGCCCCTAGGCGTCCAAATCCATAGGCGCATTCAAGCCAAGCTGGGCGAGACACTGATGGGCGGCGGCGCAGTAGCGGTCAACGTCCTGGTGGGCGCGGGCCATCAGCATCGCGCCGGCGAGGGCCGATTGGAACGCCTGCGCCTGCGTCTCGGCGCTGCCCTCAAAACGCAGAGCGCCGGCGGCGCGGCCTTCGCAAAGGACGCCGGCAAGCCAAGTTTCGCTTTCCACAAAGTAGGCGCGGACAGCGGCATGAACGGTCTCCGGCAAGGTCAAGAGGTCCAGCGTCAACGCGCCGCACAGGCAGATGCGACCGCCGTCGCGCAGCATGTCACGCTTGACATGCGCGTACAGCAGCAGTTTATGGTCTGCGCCTTCAGCGTGGCCGTCAATCCAGGCCCGCTTGCAATCCGCGTCCGCACGGTAGCGGGCGACAAGCGCCAGGCAGAGATCGGTCTTGCTGGGATAATGGTAATGAATGCTGGCTTTCCGTAGCCCTACTTCGGCGGACACGTCGGCGTAGCTGAAGCCGTTGTAGCCGCGTGTCTGCACCATTTCCTGCGCGGCATCTAAAATCTGATCTGCGATTGCGGCTTCTGCCATGTCTTTGTCTCCTGAAACGTCTTTTCAGAATACCACACACGGACGCGAAATACACCACGGGAACAACAATCTACCTACCAGTAGGTTGACAATTTTCCGCGCCTATGCTATACTACCGTTACTTGTACTCGTGGAGGTTCTTTTATGCCAACCCTGGAAGCGACGACTACCGTCGATCTCAAACCCAACGAAGCGCTGCGCCCGATTGACTGCATGGGGCTGACCGGCCTCGTGGACAAAAATAAAGCCAATCCTGCCGGCGGCAAAGTGACCCTGCGGGCCACCACCGTCACCGAAGGCCAGATGCGGAACCTGACTTACATTCGTGACCTTGCCCCGGTTATCATTGACGAGCCGCCGCATCTGCTGGGCGAGAATACTGCTCCGAACCCGTCGGAAGCCGTGCTGGCTGCCCTCGGCGCGTGCCTTGCGGTCGGCTACATGGCGAACGCCAGCCATCACGGCATCACGCTCAGCGAGATCAAAGTGGAAATGGAAGGCGACATTGACGTGTCCGCCGTTTGGGGCCTCGGCGACGTTCCCGAAGACAAGGTCGCCGGCTTTACCGCCATCCGCATTAAAGCGCACCTGACCGGCGACGCTTCCCGCGAAGTTCTGGACGACATTGTTCAGAACGCCAACAAGTGGTCTCCGGTCGCGTCCACGCTCCGCAACAACGTCCAGGTTTCCGCCGTGCTTGCGGAATAGGTCATTCTTCCCGGCATTTCCAATACCGGGAGTTTGTGCATCATAACTTGCCCCGGTCAACGCCGACCTTCCTTATGCTCTCCCGTGACGCACTGCCGCGCCGCGTTCACGCTTTTGGAGAACACCCATGGAAACACTGCTTGACCCGGCCCAAATGATGGCGCTGATGGAAACCACGCCGGTTGTTGTGATTGACACCCGCGCCCCTGAAGAATACGCCGCCGGGCATATCCCCGGCGCGGTCAATATCCGCGAGATTTTCAGCTACCTTGCCACTTCCACCCCGGACGGCCTTGCCGCCATGCACCAGACGTTTGCCGACCTGCTCGGCGCGGCGGGCTTGTCCGGCCCCGAACATGCCGTTTTTTATGAAGACGCCATGAACAACGGCTACGGCCAGTCCTGCCGGGGCTACTTTCTGCTTAACTATCTGGGCTACTCAAACGTCTCCATCCTGCACGGCGGCCTTAAAGCCTGGACCGACGCCGGCCTGCCGCTGACGACCGATGCGCCCGCGCCCGTCAAGAAGACGTTCCCGCTCAATGTCGATTCGTCGCTGATGGTCACAACTCCTGAAATGCTGGCGTCGCTCAGTGACCCGTCTGTCGTCAAGCTGGACGTGCGCGACTGGGACGAATGGGTCGGCGAAAGCTCTTCGCCTTACGGCAAGGACTTCACGCCGCGCAAAGGCCGCATTCCCGATGCCGTTTTGATTGAATGGTATACGCTGATGAAGCCGAGTGGCGACGGTGCGCCGATGTTCAAGTCCAAAGAAGAAATCAAAGACATCGCTGCCCAAGTCGGCATCACGCCGGAGTCCACCGTCAACATCTACTGCTTCAAGGGCGCACGGGCTTCCAACACGTTTGTCGCGCTGAACGAAGCAGGCATCAAAGACGTGAAGATTTACTTTGCGTCCTGGAACGAGTGGTCCCGCGACATGTCCCTGCCGATTGAAGAAGGCGCACCCGACCCGGCCCGCCCGGCAGTGCGGATGTAAGTAACGGCCACGCAATAAGAACCACGCACTGAAGTGCATGGCTGAAGGGCGCTTCGCGCCGATACGCAGTAATGCCGCAGACATATTGTCCTACGGACAAAAGAATTATATCCAACGAAGTTGGTCTTCTGTCCGCAGGACAGCCAGCCGAAGGCTACTCAGCCACGGATTTCAATCCGTGGCCGACACGGACTTCAAACCGTGGCCTCATCATAGAACGAAAATCCCATGCCGACTGCCACAACACGAGAAACTGCCCCGCCGCCCGTGCAAGACGCTTTCCTGCCGCCCAGTCTCATGCCGAAGATCCAAGCCGCCATTGCCGAAGACCTGCGGCCCTTTGTGTCCGACATTGACCAAAAGGGCTTTTACCCGCGCCCGTTTATGCAGAAGCTCGGCGCAATCGGCGGCTTTGGCCTCGGTGTTCCCACGCAGTACGGCGGGGCGGGTTTCGGGGTGGCCGGCTCCATTCGGGTCATGGAAAAAGTCGCCCAAGAATGCCTCAGCACCGGCTTCTGCATTTGGTGCCAAACGGTCTGCGCGTGGTACATTCAGAACGGCGAAAGCGATTTCCTAAAGTCCGAGTTCCTGCCGAAGATCGCTTCGGGGCAGATGGGGGCGGGAACCGGCATGTCCAATCCGATGAAGCATTTCGCCGACATTGAGAAAATCCGGGTCAACGCGGTTCGAACGCCGGGCGGGTTTGTGCTGAACGGCGCACTGCCCTGGGTCTCCAACGCGGGCGTCGGCCATTGCTTTGCGGCAGTCGCCTATTTGCCGGACGAAGCTTCCTACCTCATGGCAATCATCCCCGGCGACATGCCGGGGCTGACTCACGGCGACGGCGGCCATTTTATCGCTTTGGAAGGCAGCTCCACGCACAACGCCGTCTTCAAAGACGTTTTTGTCCCGCAGGACTTCGTGCTGGCCGAACCCTGCAAAGCGTACATCACGCGCATCCGGCCCGGCTTTGTTTTGACCCAAACCGGCTTCGGCCTGGGGTTGGTGGAAAGCTGCGTGGAACTGATGCGCCGGGCTAATGAGCGCGTCGGCCACGTCAACTGCTACTTGGATGACGGGGTAGACGAGATTGAGGCGGACTTGGAAAACACGCGCCGCCGGGTGTATGTCCTGGCTGGCGAGATCGGCACCGGCGAAACGGAGATTGGCCCGGAAGCCACTCCCGAAGCCGTGCAGTGCCGCATTCAAACGTCCGAGCTTGCCCTGCGTGCCTCGCAGGCCGCGATGCTTCATGCCGGCGCGGCAGGGTATCGTTCGGGCAGCGCCGCCGAGCGCAAGCTGCGCGAATCTTACTTTGTCGCCGTTGTGACCCCGGCCTTAAAGCACCTCAAAAAGCTCCAGCACGATATGGCAGCATAAACCCCCTGGCCCCCAATAGTGGGGGCTAGGGGGTACTAACGCTCCACCAAAGTTCGTTCAGCCGTTCCCTGCCCTGCTGTTTCCTCCCCCACCATCTCGTACTTCTTCCACTTGTAAACCAGCATTGAGACAAGCCAGCCAATCACAAACGTGCCGATGATCACGAAGCCTAAGTTGTCGAAGTTGAGGCGGGCCACCAAGTCCCAGAAGCCGCCTGTGAGCTTAAACTGGGCCTGCACAATTTGAAGCAGCTCGTAGGTGCCGACGACAAATGCGACCAGCACGGACAACAGTGTGATGCACAGGTTGTAATACAGCTTGCGAATCGGCTTGATAAACGCCCAGCCGTAAGCGCCCAGCATCAGTATCCCGTCGCTTGTGTCCACCAGGCACATTCCGACCGTGAACAGCGCGGGCAGCAGCATGATGGTCCAAAACGACATCCCCACCTGCCCCCCATGCGCCGACACGGCTAGAATGCCAACCTCTGTCGCCGTATCAAACCCCAGCCCAAACAAGAACCCAATCAGATACATATGCCAGCTTTTGGAAACCATGCGAAACAAAGGCCGGAAAAAGCGCCCAATCAGCCCGCGATTGGCAAGATACTGGTCAACGTCTAGGTCATCGTAGTTTTCGCCGTTCGCCACCCGCTTGAACGCTTTGAAGAGGTCCACCATCACAATCAAGTTGCCGATCAAATACAAAAAGCAGCCGGAAATGATCGTCCCAGCCACGCCGCCGACACTTTTCCACTGCGGCAGATGCCGCTCCACATAGGCCGTGGACAGCGCCAGCGCCGCGCAGAGCAGCACAACCACCGTGGAATGGCCCAGCGAAAAGAAGAAGCCGACGCCAATCGGCTTTTGGCCTTCCTGCATCAGCTTCCGGGTCGTGTTGTCAATCGCCGAGATATGGTCGGCGTCCACCGCATGGCGCAGGCCGAAACCGTAGGCTAAGAGGCCGGTAGACAGCAGCAAAGCGTAGGTATGCGAGGCATTCCATGTCAAAAGCCAGAACAAGGCATTGGCGGCAATTAAAAGCGAAAGGAGAAGGGTAATTCGGGTGCGGGTTCGCATCAAGGTTCGATTCTAAGCCGTAGACAGCACAGGCTAACGGGCATTTTTTCTCGGAGATGCCGGCTTTTCAGCGGGCGTTTTTTCCAGAAGCGCGGCAAACTCGGACAGGTCGGCAGGGGTCAGCGGCGGCAGGCCGAACTGCTTGTAAACATCGCGGACGGCCCAGGTCAGAACTTCTTCGGAAACGGCGCTTTTGGAGCGGTCCAGTTTCTCGGCAACGCGGGCCAGCATCAGATGAACCGCCAGCGGCATTCGCAGCGACAGATTCCGCGCTCCCAGCCCTGCCGCCGCAAGGTCGTCTTGCTCCTGCGCGGCAAGGTGGCTGAGTTCATGCTTGATCCAGTCCTGCAAGCCGCTGCCGCTCCCAAAATCGTGTCCTGCCGGCGTTTCGCCTTCTTCTATCTTTTCCATAAGTCTCGCCCGCTTCTTTCCTGCTGCTTTTCATCATAGCACATTACAAAGCGAAATAGTTTATCTTGCAAACTCTTACGTTTTCAGGTAGTTTTGCTTGACTTTAAAAAGACAGTATGCCATAGTGTATTGACTTTTGCTAGTCTTAGAAAACCATCGTTATGTTACCCACTCGCCGCACCTTGCGTCATGCCTCCACTCAAGCCTTCACTTTAATTGAGCTGCTCGTCGTCATCGCCATTATTGCGATTCTCGCGGCGATTTTGTTTCCCGTCTTTCAAAGCGTCCGCGAGAACGCCCGGCGCACGGCCTGTTTGTCCAACCTCAAGCAGATCGGCCTTGCCGCCACCCAGTATATCAACGACAACGATGGGGCGCTGTATCACCATCACGAAGATTATGTTTTGGATGATGGTTCCCAGGTTCACACATTGCCGCCAAAGCAGGCGGGAACCGCAGCAGATGATGCCCCGGAATGCGACGGCGGCGGAGACGGCAATTCCAATGCCGAAAAGCCCTGGGCGATTTTCTTTCAGCCGTATCTTGCCAGCCGCAACGTAATTTATTGCCCGGATGACCCGGCCCCCCATTCTGCGGATCAGGTCAACAACATTGTCGCATATAACGGCGGCATTACAGTTCTGGGTCAGGAATGTGCCGCTGCGCCCAATGGGGAGCAGTGCCAAGCGGAGGCAAACCATCAGGCGATGTGGAGCTACCTGCTGAACTCGATTTTCACGCACAAATCCTGCCGTTATGTGGAAGAAGGAGTCCTGCCGGGCTTTGCCACCGAAGCTGCTCTCAATTCGCTGCCGGACCAGAATGTTATCATGTTCTCCGAGCGCAATTCTGTTGCGCTGGACGATCACGCTAATCCGTGGCAGTATATCCCGCAAGATGACTACGACACTTGGCCCGGAGAATGCAACCTGGTGGCTCAGCAATACTGCACCCCCGCCGATACCGGCCCTTACAAGAACCAGGGCTGGATCAAGTATGACCGACACCGAGGCGGCGCAAACTACCTCTTCTATGACGGTCATGCTAAGTGGATGCACTGGAGTCAGGCAAAGTATCTCCAGTTCCCGGACCACAAAGTTCGCGGCGATCTTGGAGCGAACTCACCGGCTTAGAAGTGGCCCCCACCCCCGGCCCCTCCCCCATCGGAACGGGAGAGGGGAGCAAAATTAAGAACAAGATTAGGAAGCAAGCTGCTTCTTTTCCTGCTTTTCTTTTCCTGCTTTTTCTTACTCCCCTCTCTCATTCTGATGGGGGAGGGGCTGGGGGTGGGGGCCTCATGTTTTCCCCTGCGCCCCGCCGGGTACATTGCTTTCATGCAAGCTTTGACCCGTTTTCTCCCCGTCAACTCCAATACACAGGCCCATCAGCCGACCCTTGAAGAAAAATACCAGGCTCTTCGGAAGCATTTGCGCTCGCTGGGGTCTGTCGTGATCGGCTTCTCGGGCGGCGCGGACAGCGCTCTGCTGGCGAAAGTGGCGTATGACGTGCTGGGCGACAATGCTCTCGCGGTTATTGCCCTGTCGGAGTCGTATGCCCGGCGCGAAAAGGACGATGCCCTGGCGCTGGCGGCGGCAATGGGCATTCCTGTTCTGACGGTTCAAGCGCAGGAACTGCAGGACGAGAACTATGCGTCCAACCCCGAAAACCGCTGCTACTACTGCAAGACCGAGCTGTTTTCGCATTTGTCGCGTGTCGCGTCCGAGCGCGGCATCCGCTGGATCGCTTACGGCGCAAACCACGACGATCTCGGCGACTACCGGCCCGGCCAAGTGGCGGCCTCGGAGTTCGGCGTCCTCGCGCCGCTGCTGGAAGCCGGGCTGACCAAAGCCGAAATCCGGCACTTGTCCAAGTCGCTTGGGCTTGCCACTTGGGACAAGCCCGCGCTGGCGTGTTTATCGTCGCGCTTTCCCTACGGTACGCGCATCACCGCCGAACTGCTGTCGCGCCTCGACGATGCCGAAGATTTTCTGCGCCATGACCTCGGCTTTAGGCAAGTGCGGGTACGCCACCATGACACCATTGCCCGGCTGGAAGTAGACCCCGCCGAGATGAACCGGCTCATGGAGCCGGGCCTGCGAAGTGCAATCAGCGACAAGCTGAAAGCATTAGGCTATACTTATGTCGCCGTGGAACTGGGCGGCTACAAAAGCGGCTCGCTGAACGCGAATTTAGGAATGGCCGTGCATGGACATTGAGCGCTTGACGGCTCTGCTGGGCGGGGTTCAGAACGGTGAAGTTTCTGTGGGAGACGCGCTGGAAGCTCTGCGCTCGCTCCCGTATGAGAGCGTCGGCGGGTTTGCGGAATTGGATTTGCACCGGGCCGTCCGAACGGGGATGCCGGAAGTGGTCTACTGCCCCGGCAAGTCGGAGGAGCAAGTCGCGCTGATCATGGCCCGGCTGGCCTTGCAGTCCGACCGGGTGCTGGCGACGCGGGCCACGCCCGCCCAGTTCGATGCCGTGCAGACCGCGCTGCCCGAAGCCGTGTTTCATCCGCTGCCCCGCCTGATTACAGTTGGCATTCCGCCGCTTCCTATCCACCCGGAGCGCTACGTTGCCGTCTTGACCGCCGGGACCGCCGACACCTCCGTCGGCGAAGAAGCGGCCCTGACGCTGGAATGGCAGGGCAGCCGGGTCGAGCGCATCTACGATGTCGGCGTTGCCGGCCTGCACCGGCTGTTAGGCCACCTAGAAACCGTGCAAAAAGCCAACGCTCTGGTCGTCTGCGCCGGCATGGAAGGGGCGCTGACAAGCGTTGTCGCCGGCTTGGTGTCCCGCCCCGTCGTCGCCGTTCCCACGAGTATCGGCTACGGCACAGCGTTTGGCGGCGTCGCCGCTCTCTTGACCATGCTCAACTCCTGCGCCGGCGGCGTCGCCGTCGTCAACATCGACAACGGCTTCGGCGCAGCCTGCTACGCCCATCGCATCAACACCAGCCCCACTTGATTTTAACAACTGATCCTAGAACACGGGGCTAAAACCCCGTGCTTCAGAAGTGCAATTTCCCACCTGCGCGGGCAAAGAAATAGAGGAAGATGCCTAATATTCTTCCTTCTGTTTTGTTCTTCTGCCCACGAAGATGGGGAATTGCTTTGCTAAAGCCCTGCCGTTCAGGGCAGGTTTCTCTTCGACCACCAAACCCGATTATGCCGCCGAGGCCGCAAGGCGAGGGCGGCCCCGGACGGCGGAAGCGACGGCTCCGAGGCAGGCAGCGAGGCAGACGGTGAGCAGGCCGGCATGAATGGCGGGGAACACGCCGGAATGCGGCACGGAATGGGCCAGAACGCTGTTGAAGACCGCGCCGACAATGCCGATGCCCAGCACGTTGCCTAAATTGCGAGCCGTGGCACGAATGGCAGCGGCGATGCCCTGTTGGGAGCGCGGCGCGGACCCCATCAGCGAGCTGTTGTTGGGGGACAAAAAGACGCCGATGCCGACTCCCGACAGCGCAAGTGCGGCAGCGGCGAAGTGCAGGGGCGTATGCGGGCCGAGCCGCGACAGCAGCAGGGTCCCAATCGCGAGTAAAATCATGCCCGTGGTTGCGGGGATCGCCGTACCGACCCGGTCCGACAGCCAGCCGCTCATCGGGGCGACTAAAGCCATCGCCGTCGGCAGGGCGGCGATCACAAGCCCTGCCGACGCGGCAGATAGGCCGCGCCCGCTGATGAGATAAAACGGCAGCAGGAACAGCAGGCCGTTGAGGCTAATAAAGCTGAGGGTCGCGCTAACGCTCGCTGCTGTAAAAGAACGCTCGCGGAACAACCCGAAGTCCAGCATTGGACTATGCGCCCGGCGCTCCCACCAGACAAACCCCGACAGCAGCCCCATCGCCGATGCCAGCAATGTAAGAGTGCTAGCGGATGCCCAGCCCCAGGCATGACCTTGATTGAGCGCCGTCAGCAGCGCCACCAGGCCGACAGCGAACAACGCTGCGCCCAGAACGTCAAACTTGGCGGAAGAAGTCCGGGGAGGGTCATTCGGAATAAAGCGGCGGCTGAGGCCGAGCGCCAGCAGGCCGACGGGGACGTTGATGTAGAAAACGGCGTGCCAGCTTAAGTGCGTTGTCAGCCAGCCGCCCAATATTGGCCCGGCGCTCAGACCCAGATAGGTCAGCGTCGCCTGCATTCCGAGCGCCTGCCCGCGCACCCGCGCCGGAAAGTTCAGGGTGACAATCGCTGGAGAAGACGCAAACAGCATGGTCGCGCCCAGCGCCTGCACCCCGCGCATGGCGACTAAAATGGGGATATTTGGGGCAAGGCCGCACAGCGCGGAGCCGGCGATAAAGACCCCGAAACCCGTCAAGTACATCGGCTTGTGGCCGTGCAGGTCGCCCCAGCGCCCCGCGCTCAGCACCAGGGCGCTGGACACCAGCAGGTAGACCGTCACGACCCATTCCACCGACGCCACACTGCCACGCAGGGCGTGCATTAAGACCGGCAGCACCGTGTTGGCGATGCTGCCGTCCAGTGCCGACATGAACGTCCCGGTGCCGACCGCCGCCAGCACCCACCAGTTCAGCGTTTCCTGAGCGCCATTCTCTTTAGTTGTGTCAATCCGAGGCAAAGCACCTCAATTGTACCCGCCCGCCGTTCTTACGAAATCGCAGCACTGGTTTTCTAAGCATGAAGCTGTGCTCAGGGGATAATCCGGGCCGCGCGAAGATTGGCAAACAAGCGGAAAAAGCTTTCATCCGTGGCCTGATAATCCAGAAACCCCAATTTGCGGCTTTTCGACATATCCGTGACAACTTCAATGGGCCGACCGAGGTCCGCGTCGGTGTGCCAGGGTGATGTCACGACCGCCAGATTGGGTTCCAGCAATCCCTGCCGTCGGGCAATCTCAGCCCAAATCGGACCGGCATCGGCAAGCTGTCTTTCCAGCGGAGCGGTCTTCGCCGGAAAGGGAGCGGCCTCCAGCCCGAACCAGTCTGCAATACGCGCCCACATCCAGCTCCAGCGAAACACATCGCCATTGACCACGTTGAATGCCTGATTGCGAGCGGCCTCTGTCGTTGCCGCCCAGACAAGGTGACGCGCCAGCAACCCGGCATCGGTCATGTCCGTCAGGCCGTTCCATTGCATCGCAGAGCCAGGAAACACAAACGGGAAACCCTGCTCACGGCAGATCGTGGCGTAGACCGCCAGTGTCACGCCCATATTCATCGCGTTGCCGACCGCATAGCCAATAATCGTGTGCGGGCGATGCACACTCCACCCGAAGCCGTCCCGCTGCGAGGCAGCGAAAACTTCATCTTCCTGAGCATAGTAAAAATTGGCGACATCAAGGCGAGGCTGCTCTTCGCGAAACGGCGTCGCCGGGAGCGTCCCTTTTCCATAGGACTCAAACGGGCCAAGATAATGTTTAAGGCCGGTCACTAAACCCACATGACGCACAGAGCCGCCGTGCGAAAGGGCATCCAATAAATTACGTACCAAAGTGCTGTTGACTTTGATATTTTCCGCCTCAGTCGGCTGCCGCATCCAGGTGCAGAGGAAAACATGGGTGGGGCGCAGCGACCCCAATGAAGCACGCAAAGACGCTGGATCAAGCAAATCAGCGGCGACAGGCTCAACACCATCAATATCCGTCGGCGGCCGCCGGGCAAGACCATGTACCTGCCAGACGTTCGCCGCTAGAAACTGGGACAAGGTCCTGCCGACAATGCCGCTTGCACCGACCACAAGAGCTGATTTTTGCATCTAGACTCCTTACCAGATCTACATCGGCAGTTCTTTGAGGCTGGGGTAGCCATGCTGGGAGCGGCCCACAGAAGCATCGTACTTTTTGGTGCTTTTGTACAGCTCCAAGTGGCCGTCGCTGGCTAAAAATTGGCAGCGCTGAGCCAAAGCCGTCATCTCTGCGGCACTCATGGGCCGGAAGTCACGGGCGACGGCGAGGTTCTGATGCAGCACTTGCAGCGAGTCAATACCGCTGATGGTGACCGCCGCCGGCAGGCTCATCGCATAACGCAGGGCTTCCTGGTGCGTCACCGCGCCTTGAAGAAGCGGCTCGCCCCCGCCGCCCATGCTTTTCATGCCGAGGACCGCCATGCCCCGCCGAATGGCTTCCGGCAGCACAAACTGCTGGAAGCTTCGATAAGTGGCGTCAAAAGCGTTCAAAGGCATCTGCACGGTGTCAAAACGGAGGCCGTGCTGGTCGGCCAAAGCGAGCATCCGCAGGTGGATCTGCGGCGTTTTGTGGCCCGTAAAGCCGATGAAGCGGACTTTGCCCTGCTTTTTGGCGTCCCGCATGGCTTCCCAAACGCCGTTTGGGGCGAAGTGCAGGTCGGGATCGTCGTAGTAAACACATTCGTGAATTTGCCAAACGTCTAAGTGATCCGTGCGAAGGCGCAAAAGTGACTCTTCGAGCTGCTGCATGGCGACTTTCTTGTCGCGCCCGTGGGTGCAGCACTTGGTCATCAAAATCACTTTGTCCCGGCGGCCCTGCAAGGCGCGGCCCATCCAGTCTTCCGAGCGGTGATTGTTGTATTCCCAGGCGTTGTCAAAAAAGTTCACGCCGGCGTCAATTGCCTGGTGCGCGATAGAGACGGCTTCTTCCAGCGAAGAAGCATCGCCGAGGCTGGAGCCGCCGATGCCGATGACGCTGGAATGCAAACCGGTCGTGCCGAACGGCTTTTGCGGGATTTGTCCGGGGCCGGTGTTGGTCATCGGCAGGGGCGCGGGCGGCGGGACCAGCCGGCTGGGCAGGGCGGCCTGCGCGGCGGCAATCGGGGTTGCCATGCCGAGGCCGGGCGCGGCGCCGGGCCGCTGCAACACCGGCGGCCTGGGGTCAGCGTCATGGGCGACGCCGTAGCCGCCGGTGCTTTCGTTCTGGACGCCTTCCGGCCCCATATCGTTGGCGTCGCTTTCAGGCATATCCGGCATGTCCGGCGCTTTCGGGTCCGGGGAAGTTGGGCTGATCATAATTGTTAGCAGTTCCTATCGTTCTTAAACGGTCCCCGCCAAAATGGACGCGCTGGGGACATTAATTGCGGCCTGCAATTCGTCGATCGTTTCTTTGTCCATTGGGTCCTGCGGAAAGCCATGCGGGCGGCGCGTTTCCGGGTTGTCGTACCTGATGCTCACTTTGTACGGCTCATACCGCCCGTCCGCCGCCGTCGGGGCGCAGCGGGCACGAAGCTCGGCCATCTCGGCGGCGGTCATCGGCGTGAAGCCGCGAGCGACCCGCAGGTTCTGGTGCAGCACATCCAGCGACTCCATGCCGCTGATGGTGACGGCAACCGGCAGGCTCATGGCGTAGCGCAGCATTTCTTCCGCCGTCACGATGCCGTGCTTGAGCGCGTCCGCAGTCCCGTTCATGCTTTTCATGCCGAGCGGCGCGATTTGGCGCTGGGTCAGGACCGGCAAAACTTGCTGCTCAAAGGAGAAAAAGCCGGAGTCAAACGGGTTCAGCGGGAGCTGCACGGTGTCAAATGGGTAGCCGCGCTGGAGCATTTCCAGGTGCAGGCCGGGGTCTTTATGGCCGGTGAAGCCGACAAACCGCACTTTGCCTTGCTGCTTGGCAAGGTCAAACGCTTCCAAAACGCCGTTTTTGGCATACGCCAGCGCTGGGTCATTGTCATAAGTAATCGCGTGGATCTGCCAGACATCCAGGTGGTCGGTCCCTAAACGCCGCAGGGACTCTTCCAGCATCTTCATCGCGACCGGCGCGGTGCGCCCGTGGGTGCAGACTTTGGTCATCAGGACAATTTTGTCTCGGCGTCCCCCGACGAGCGCCCGGCCCAGCCAGTTCTCCGATTTGCCGTTGTGGTATTCCCAGCAGTTGTCAAAGAATGTCACGCCCAGGTCGATGGCTTCATGGACAATAGACATGGCTTCGTTGACGCTGTCGGCGTCGCCTAAGTGATGCCCGCCGAGGCCGAGCGCGGACACAGTGAGGCCGGTTTTACCGAGCGGCCGCTGCGGGATGACGCCGGTTCCGGTGGGGGGGCCGTCGGGAATACCTTTCGGAGCTGACGGCCCCGGCGCATTGCTGCCGAGCGCCTGCGTCGTGCGGCGCGACGACTCCGATGGCCCGTTCGCTTCGGTTCCCGCCGGGTCCGACGGCGGCTGGTTCGGCTCCCCCGGCTTCGGCGGGCCGCCGCTGGGGCTGCCGCTGTTGTTGCCGCCGGCCTGCGCGATGGCAGGGCCGGCAAGCGCGAGACCTGCGCCCATGAGGCCGGCAGTTTTTAGGAATTGCCGCCGGGAAACCGAGTTTTGTTCTAAATCGGGGGAATCCGCGTTGTCCATACCTTTGCTCCTGATACTTTTGATGACAATAATATTAATGACCGGGAATAGATGGAAACAAAGTTCCCGAAGACCCGCCGGGCTAAACCGGGCAGGCATGGAGCCAGAATGCTACTGAATGCGGCGAACAAGGTAAAGCGTCGCGCTCCAAGCATTGTGAATGCCCAGCATGACAAAAATCAAAACGCCCGCCGCCGCCGCCGTCAGCCCTTCGGACAGGAAACGGGTCAAGCCCAGCGCTGCGCCAATCAGCAGAACAGCAGCGCACAGAGGCAAAACAAGGTTCCATATCCACAGACCCAGGCCATCGTGGCGGTAAAAGCCGCGCAGGCGGGGCAAATGGGACAAACTGTACCAGGCTCCAACCAGGCCCACGACGGCGAATTGAGCGACCAATGTTTGTTGTGTTTGGACAGGCACATTCATCAGCACCGAAAGCAGCAGTGCCAATGAAAAATAAATCACCGTGGGCGTGATGAATGTCCGCACTTTGGGATCATCGTCATCATTGATTAAGCTGGTGCCGAGGCTTGCCGCGACGAACATCAGCCCAATGAGAGTCGCCGAAGCGCCGCCGAGCAGAGTGTAATAATTCTGCCATTCGTGCAGGGTCTGCGTGAACAAGTCCGGCTTCATGGGCGTACCTGCCGCACGGCCTCGTAAACCCGGCGCAGGGAAACATCATGCGCCTGCGCGGCTTGCTTGCAGTCGTCATACTCCGGGGACGCCGTCACGTCTTCGCCCTGCCAGTTGCCGGTTTTCAGCCGTATCGGGCCAAACTCGGTCGTCACCGTGCGCCAGGAACGGGCAAGCGTCAGCCGCCGCTGCTCTTTGATGCGGATGCCGAACGTGCCGGTTTCTCGAAACAAAACCCCGGCCAGTGTTTCGGTTTTGTCCGCGGGGCAGATCACCGTGACCAGCGTTGCCGGGCGGTTCTTCTTCATTTGGATCGGCGCAAAGAATACGTCTAAAGCGCCGGCGGCAAAGGCGCGTTCCATCAGCAGCTCCAAGCCTTCGGGATTGTGGTCATCTAAGTTTGTTTCCAGCACGGAAACCATCTGCGGCGTCTTGTCTGCACTTTCGGTATCTGTCGCCTCGCCAATGACGACGCGCAGCAGGTTTGGCATGTCCGCCTTGAACTGCTTTTTGCCTGCGCCGAAGCCGCTTGCTAGAACCCGCATGGCCGGCATCTTTCCGGCGGCTTGAGGGTCGGCCAGCGTCGTCAGCAGCGCCGCGCCCGTCGGCGTGACCAGCTCGCCGCGAATGTCCACGGGATGCACTGGAAAGCCCATCAGCAGTTCCAAAGTCGCCGGCGCAGGAACCGGCATGACGCCGTGGGCGCAGACAATCGTGCCGGTGCCGCACGGCAGCGACGACGGCACCACAGCGTCAACGCCCAGCATTTCCAGCAGCAGGCAGGAGCCGACAATGTCGACTATCGCGTCCACCGCGCCAACTTCATGGAAGTGGATTTCCTCGCGCGTCGTGCCGTGTATCTTCGCCTCGGCATCTGCCAGCCGCGTGAAAACGGCCAGCGACTTTCGACGCACGGCATCCGACAGCGCACTTTGTTCCAGCAGCGCCCTAATGTCCGACAAATGCCGCCCGTGTCCCTGGTCTTGTTCCAGCAGCACCACATCCACATCTGTCGCCGTGATGCCCTGCCGGACGACACGCTGAACCGTCAGATCGTAGCCAGGAACGTGCAGGCCAGCCAACTGACGCCGAAATTCTGCTTCCAACCCGGCGTTGTCTGCGCCGCAGGCCAGCAGCGCTCCAAGCGTCATGTCCCCGCTGACCCCGGAGAAGCAGTCAAAGAACGCAATTTTCATGCCCTGAGTGTACCCGCCTGCTGGTTTTCTGACGCCCTGCCTTCAGCCGGCGCAACAAGCAAGAAGAAGGCCACAATTCTTTGCATCGCATTTCCTTCCTAGCCATTTTTAACTTCTGAGCCTGGCTGTTGGGTATAACACGCACAGGAGACCATTTTCAATGAGCGAACCAATAAAAACGCCGCCTGACCTCAAAGTCACCATTGCCCACGACTACCTATGCCCCTGGTGCTGGGTCGGATTTTTTCAAGCAAAGAAACTGCGTGAAGACTTTCCGCAGATCCGCCAAGTCTGGCAGGGATATGAGCTGCTGCCGGAAGAACTCGGCCCGCTGCTGGAGTTCAAGCCGCAGCCGCCGCCCGGCCCTAATGAGCCGCCGAAGCTGCCGTCGCGCTTTGACTTGTTTTCGCAGGCGGAAGGCGCTCCCGTACCGGAAGGCCGGACGGTTGGCATTGTTCGCACCCACAATGCTTTGGAAGGCGCGGCCTACGCCCAAAACAAAGAGCCGGACCATTTTGACGCCTACAACGAAGCAGTCTACCGGGCGTTTTGGGAGCGCTCCGAGGACATCAGCGACCTAGACGTTTTGGGCCGCCTGGCCGAAAGCGCCGGCTTAAACAAGCCCGCGTTTCTGGAAGCCGTGTCTTCCAAAGCCTACTACAGCGAAATCGTCCGCTTTGACGACGACGCTTACGCCGCCGATGTCACCCATGTCCCGACATTTCTGTTTCGCGGCGAACGCTGCGCCGAAGCGCCCTACGCGACCATCAAAGAACTCGCCGAGCGCTACCTGATCTGGTATGATAAGTGACGGCAAGATTTTGAAGTCACAAACCGTGATAGCAAACGCAGGCTAACCCAGGGAGGGTATACATGGACGAAGAAACAACAGAACTCGCGCCGGTGGACTTGAAGTGGCACATTTACTCAGTGCGTGGCCAAAACGTGATGCTGGACAGTGAACTAGCAAAACTTTATGAAGTGGAAACATACCTTCTGAACCGAGCCGTTCAGCGAAACAAAGAGCGTTTTCCAGAAGACTTTATGTTTCAGCTCACAGCGGAAGAAGCAAAATCTTTGAGATTCCAATTTGGCACCTCAAACGTCGGCAGAGGTGGCAGGCGCTATTTGCCTTATGTCTTCACCGAGCAGGGCGTCGCCATGCTGTCAAGCGTTTTGCGGAGTGAGCGGGCGGTGCAGGTCAACATCGCCATTATGCGGGCGTTTGTCAGCCTGCGCGGGCTGCTGACGCAGGACAGTGACTTGGCCCGGCGCATTCTGCACCTGGAAGAGAAGTATGACAGGCAGTTCGCCGCCGTGTTTGAGGCGATCCGGCAGATGATTGAAGCGCCGCCCACGCCCGAAGCGCCGGAGCGGCGCATGGGCTTTCGTGCGGGCAATGAGGAGAATGTACCATGAAATTTGTTTGCTACAAAGAGTTTGATGACCCGCAGGAGCCGGTGATGCCGGGCATCTTCCGCTCTGGGAAAATCCTGCCGCTGGCCCGCGCCGTGGCAGTCGCCGAGGCGCTGGCCCCGAAAGGCGTTTCCGTTCCCCAAGACCTGAACGCGGTCATGGCCCGGATGGGGAGCTACGTCGGCGTGGTGCGAGACTTAGAAAAAGCACGGGTGCTGGACAAGCTCTGGCTGGAAGCGGGCGTGGTGCAAATGGCTCCCCTGCCCTCGCCGCACCGCATTTTGGCGATTGGACGCAACTACAGCGAGCACGCCAAAGAGCTGGGCAGTGAGGTTCCCGACGAGCCGATTGTGTTCCAAAAAGCGTCTACCAGCGTGATCGCGTCAGGTGCTCCGATTGTTCTGCCGCTGGAGATCGGGCGCGTGGACTTTGAGGGCGAGCTAGCGGTTGTCATCGGCACCGGAGGCCGGAACATCGCGGAAGCCGAAGCGCTGTCCCATGTCGCGGGCTACACGCTGATTAACGAT
>CAXTRL010000021.1:0-19787 GCA_964246575.1 uncultured Armatimonadales bacterium | reverse complement strand
CGGCGGCTTCCACCGCCCAGCGCAGCAGCGGCTTCCCCAAAAGCTCGTGCAGGGCCTTTGGGCGGCGCGACTTCATGCGCGTGCTTTTGCCGGCGGCAAGTATCAGTGCGGCGATTGATTGAACGGGTTCGGACGAAACAGGGAACAAAATATCGTGGCTTGTGTCAGACATAGCAAATCTCCTGCGATTTGGGTTATTATACCGGACACGCGAGCAGTTCCGATTACCTGTTTTGGAGCGATTGTAACCGACAATTAACCGGCAGGCGCAGTTGCCGGTTGACTTGACGCCCGGCAGCGGCTAGAATAAACCTGAAGGAGTGGAAACACGCACATGGAATGGTCGGCACGGCCAAAATCTGTTCAGGCGACAACTGTTCAGAACAAGGCTGAAAAGAGGGCCGACACACGAATGCCTCTTTTAATCCTGGTTTTACTGGTCGGAATTAACTTGCTTTGGGCTGGGTCGTCTCTCGCGGCGAAAATTGCGCTTTCTTCGGTTCCGCCGATGACGCTGGCATTTACGCGCTTTTCCGTGGCGGCCCTGCTGATGTATGGGATTGCGCGGGTCCGCAAAGTAGACCTGCGCGTGGCCCGCCGCGATTGGGGCGCGTTCTGGGCGATGGGGGTTTTGGGGCTGGCGCTGACTTATCTGCTGGCGTACCAGGGCCTGCGGCTGACGACGGCCTCGAACTTTGCGCTGCTCCATGCCACCGAGACCGTGTTTTTGTCCCTGCTGGCGTTCTTTTTCCTGGGAGAAGCACTGCCCCGGACAAAGCTGATCGGCATTGGCCTCGGGCTGGCGGGAGTGTATCTAATTATTTCCAATGGCATGGCGCTTCCCTCGCTTTCTCATTCTACAGTCGGCAACCTATTAATTGCGCTGGCGCTGGCGTTTGAAGCGTCGTCAAGCATCGTCGGCAAGAACCTGGTCGCCCGCTATCCGCCGCTGTCGGTCGTCACCTACCAAATGCTCAGCGGCGCAGTCGCATTGGCCCCGTTTGCGGCGTATGAGATGACCCGTCAAATCGCCGCCGGTCATCCGCTGACTTTGCCGCCCGCCCCGGCTTTGTGGTCTTTGCTGTATTTGATCGTTCCCTGCACCGTGCTGGGTTACTTGATCTGGTTCAGCATTTTGGACAAACACAATGCCAGCGAAATGTCGGTGTTTTTATTCATTCAGCCAGTGGCCGGCGCGGGGCTGGGCGCGTACTTTTTGGGAGACAAAATCACGCTGTTTACCGTGATTGGCGCCCTTCTGGTCCTGCTTGCCGTCGGCCTCGTCAACCGCCCCCCGCCTGAACCGCCGCCTGCGTAATTTCTTTTATAATTACTTTGCTTTCACTGCCGGTTGAACGTGTTCATTGCAGGCTGAATGCCCTCCGAGAGCCACATCTCCAAAGCCGCCAGAGACCGCTCAATTCCTTCGTCTACATCCGCCCGCTCGCTGCGCCCGAAGCGGCCCAAAACAAAATCAATCTGCACCGATGGGTCTCGCGGCGCACCGACCCCAAACCGCAGGCGCGGGAACGCGGGGCTGTGCAGGTGGGCGATCAGCGACTTCAGGCCGTTATGCCCGCCCGCCGACCCTTCCGCCCGCAGCCGCAGCTTGCCGAGCGGCAGGGCGATGTCATCGGTGACCACAAGGACATCCGCCAGCTCCAGCGGCTTCATCTTCAGAAACGACGCCACCGACTGCCCCGACAGGTTCATAAACGTCTGCGGCTTCATCAAAAAGACCCGCGCTTCGCCCACGCGCCCGTCGCCAAGCAGCGCCTGATGGTCCTTCTTGGTGACCGCGATGCCGTGCTGCCGCGCAAAGGCGTCTACCACTGCAAACCCGATATTGTGCCGCGTGTCATCGTACTCCTTGCCCGGATTTCCCAGCCCGACAATCAGTTTCGTTGTGTTCATAGGATGTATGTAAGAAGCGTTGAAGCCCCACAGGGCGCAGTTCCGCCATAGCAGCCCCGCCCTGAAGGGCAGGTCTAGAGGCGCAGACGCCAACCGGTCTGCGACCGGAAATGCCATTTACGAGTGTTTTCTTGTTCTTCCGCACACCGTGCGGTTGGCGCTTCGCCGCTAGACCTGCCCTTCAGGGCGGGGCTGCTACGGCGCGGCCCCTGCATAATCTAGCGCCTCATAGTCTAGCGCATCTTGGAGCGTCCAATGCTCTGAGCCGGGCGGCGCGACGATGACGCTGCGCTCGACCAAGCCAAGCAGGTACTTCTCGATGGAAACGCCTTTGGCCTGAGCATTTGCCTGGACAGCGGCTTCAATCTGATTTGGAATGTCTAATGTCACAGTCATACTTTGTCCTTTGGCTTAGGTGAGTTCAATCTGCGCCTTGACGGAGGTGGGCGGCAGGTGAGAAGCGTAGTCAAAGGCGGCGACGCTGTCGGCAAACGCAAAGGTGTCGGTGATGAGCGGCTTGACGTTGATCTTGCCGTCGCCCATCAGCGACAGCGCCCGCCCGAAGACATGGGCGTAGCGGAAAACATGTTCCACACGGGCTTCTTTGATCTGTGCGCCGACCACGTCATACGCAATGGGGCCATCCGGCATTCCCACCAGCACGGCGCAGCCGCCGGGACGCAGCGGCGCGAACACGCCCGCCAGCGCCTTTGCACTGCCGCTGCACTCAAAGACAATGTCTGCGCCCCAGCCGCCGGTGAGCTTATGGACAACTTCGGCGACGCTTTCTTCGGCGACATTGACCGGCGTAATCGCGCCAAGCGACGCGCCCAGTTCCAGCTTCGGCGTCTGTGTGTCGGTCAAAACCACCCGGCTGCACCCGCCCGCCAGCGCCGCCATAGCCGTGACCATGCCGATTGGCCCCGCGCCCATAACGACGGCCAGATCGCCCGGCACGATCTGCGCTTTCTTTGCCGCCTGCATTCCGACCGCCAGCGGCTCCACCATCGCGGCTTCGGCAAACGAAACGCTGTCAGGGATCTTAAACGTGTAGTCGGCGGGATGCACCACCGAGGGCCGCAGGATGCCATGCACCGGCGGGGTCGCCCAGAAGCGCACGGCAGGGTCCAGGTTATACAGACCCAGCCGCGACGCCCGGCTGGTTGGGTCCGGGATGCCCGGCTCCATGCACACCCGGTCGCCCAGCGCAAGCTCCGAGACCGCTCCGCCGACTTCGGACACGATACCCGACGCTTCATGCCCCAGCACCATCGGCGCGTTCACGACAAATGGCCCGATGCGCCCATGCTGGTAGTAGTGGATGTCCGACCCGCAGATGCCGACAGTCTTGATGTCAATCCGCACGTCCCGCAGCCCCAGCGGCTCGCTAATGGGAATTTCGCCGAGCCGCAGATTGTGAGTTTCTTCTAAAACAAGAGCTTCCATAGGTTATTCTCTTCCGACAAAAGTTTTGGAGAAAGTATAGCACATCAAAACCTACCCCGGCACAAGTGCCGATACGCAGTAATGCCGCAGGCATACCCTCCCGAAGCGGGAAGGTAAAGAGGTTCAGACCGAAACCAGGGGTATTTCTGTCGCGGCTTTGTATTCTTTCTCCTCACCTTCCCGTTTCGGGAGGATCGGTGAGGAACGAACCGGGGTGGGTTCAGTCGTTGGTCTTGTACCCCAGCGGCACAATTTCGCAGGCTCCGCCGCTGTCATGCGCGATCCGCTCAAGCAAGTGGGTTCCTTCGAATGTACGATCAATGCCATCTTGGTCTGTACCGACCATGCCGACACAGGAAATGCGAGCATGGTTGTGGTTGCGACGCCGAATGTAATCCGCTAGTTTATCTGGGTCATCAATTCCCATGCCAGGGCTGGGAACGCCGTCAGTCAGCAGCACAATCTCGTTGACGTGCGGGATAATCAGTGCTGCCGTCATACCAGCTTGCGTGTTTGTGCCAGCGTTGACTTGCAATGTGTCCAGATACACCGATGCTTGATGGATCATGTCGGGAGTGGCCGGCTCTAAATCTGGATCGAAGGGATAGACTTCCTCGTTAAAGGCGATAATGTCAAAGGTTTCGTCAGGCCGCAGGCCGGCCAGCGCTTTGCGGATTTCGGCGTCGGCGCGAACAATGCGGCTGACCATGCTGCCGGAGATGTCCAAAACGTAGACAATATGGCGCGGGCCGCCGTCGCCGGCCAACCCTTTGCCGACGCCGAACGGCTCTCCGGCGTCGGCGCTGCTGCCGGAGCCGACGCCGCTGCCGGACCCCGCGCCTTCCCCGGCCCCGTTACCTTTACCTACCCTGTCCGCGCCCGCCGCGCCGTGGCCGACCTTGACGGTGGGAGTTGGTTTCGGCAGCGGCGGGGCGGCAATCAGTCCGGGCTTGAACGACGGCATGGGGAGCGGCGGCAGGGGAGCTTGAATGTTGTGGACTTCCAGGGGTCTCGGCTGGTCGCTGGCGAGGACGTGCTGGGGCGGGGCGGCAGGGACCGGCGGAGCGGCGGCCCCGGCATCCGAGCCGCCCGCCATTTTGGCCGGCGGGGCAGGCGACGACGATTTCACTTTTGCGCCGGGCCGGCGGTGCTTCGGAAGGCGTCTCGGCTTGACGGGATGCGGCCTCGGAACGGGCGCAGGGGCCGGCTTCGCCTGCGGCACGGGAACCGGCGCGGGCGGCTTCGGCGGGGCCAGGGCGAGACGCACCAGCTTGATATGGGGCGGAAGGGGGAGGTCAGGCAGCGGCTGCCAGCGCCAGAGCCAGGAAACGGCAAGAAGGGCGGCGCCATTGACAAGGAGCGAGGTCAGAACACTGAGACGTAATCGGCGGGCATCGGTCATAAAGAAAACATTCCTTGTTTTCTTGGACGCAAACACGCCGTTCCGAGTTCCCGAAATCAGTTAAGACGCCCGCAGCAGCAGTTTCCGGTTCCGAAGCAGCATCCGCTGCTGCTCAAAAATATACGCGACAATGTCTTCGCGGTCTTCTTCCGTCAAATCCGGGGGGCCGAGGAACCGCAGGCGAATCAGATAAATCCGGGCCAAACCCTGCGACGCCACCCGGCAGTCCAAAGCGTCCGACTCCACGTCCAGCAATTCCCCCTGCTTCCCGGTGGGAACGCGGACCAAAACGCGCAGGCCGCTGGGGACCGGCTTGCCGGACGCCAGCAGAGCGCCGCCGCCGGACAAGTTGACCAGGCGGGCGGGGACCGGCAGAGTGCTGCCGGAGTCGCCGCGTACCCGAAACGTCGTCGGCGATTGAAGCGGCAGGCGGTAAAACTGGCGGCGCTGAACTTTGGTCACAATCCGGGGCCGGGAAACAGCCAGGGTTCCCGCTTTTGTGGGGCCGACTACGCGGGTCTCGCACTGGTACAGGTTGTCATTGCACATAAAAGACAACGTCAGCGGCGTCCGGGGCGGCAGCACGAAAGTCAGCGCCCTGCTGTCTTCCGGCTGGGCCGCCGTGGCTTCCTGGCTTTCCAGCAGAATGCGGCGGGGGCCAATCGCTCGGACGCAGGCCTGGTAAACCCCGACCTCATACTCTCCGTCTTCAAATTTTCCGGCGGCATGGAGGCTGACAATGTCGCCGACTTGCGGCAGCGGGGCGTGGCCCCCGGCGTTTTCCCTATTCCCGCGCCGCCACTGATTCCATAAAGGCATTTTGTTTCTCTTTGCTGGGCTTGTTTATGCACGGTACGCCACGGATTGAAATCCGTGGCTGAATAGCCTTCGGCTGGTTGTCCTGCGGACAAGAAGAAGATGAGCAAAAGATGTCTTGGCAGCTACTCTTCTGTCCGCAGGACAGCCGGCGCGGAGCGCCCTTCAGCCACGGATTTCAATCCGTGGCCGAGAGGCATTTTATTTTCTTTACGGCAGCTTATTCTTCCAAAGCCCAAGCTTTTCTTCCGTCGCCTGCGCGGTCAGCATTTCCGTGGCTGCGCCGCGCTCTAAAAGCGAAAGGCTGTCGCTTTGCCGGCTGTCGCCGGTTTCAATAAACGTCACCAACGTCGCCGCTTCCTGCGCCAGCAGGTTTGTTGACAAGACCCGGTGCAGATGCGACAAATTGTACTGGGCGGGCGGCGACACTTCAGCAACAAACTGTGCCAGCGCCTGCGCCTGGGCGCTGAGTTTTTTGGCGTCGTCGTAGAACTGCTCCCGCGTACTTTTGCCGGCGGCAAACGTCTCGCGGGACGACGCCAGGGTGCTGCTCAAAGTGTCGGCCCGGTTTTTGACGATCTGGATCGCCACGGCGTAGCTGTCCTTGCCGCCCGATTGCAGGATTGCTAGGCAGTCGCCGTACCGCGCTTCCGCCGCGTAAAGCTGGGCCAGTTGGGCGTCGGCCAGATGGCTTCCCGCCGGGGCGAGGGCCGACGCGGCTTTGTATTCCGCTTCCGCACCGCCTAAGTCGCCGTTGTTCCAAAGCGCATCGGCCAGGGCTGCATGGGCGGCCGGACTGGTCGGGCTGCGCTGGAGCGCGGCCCGATCCCGGATCAAGCTGCCGGCGGTCGTGCCGGATTGCTGGTCTAAGTTCATCAAAAACTGCTGCACTGGGGCGCTGTCTGGGGCGATCTCCAGGGCGCGGCGGGCTTCGTCCAAAGCCCGGTCGCTGAGGCCGTCCTGCTGGTAGGCTTGGGCGAGCTTGAGGCGCGGCACAACACTCAGCGGCGCTCCGTTGATCGCTTCCCGGTACAAGGCAATGGCGCTGACGGCATCCCCTCCGTCAAGCGCCGAATCGCCCCGTGCCAGCAGCGGCTCAATGGCAGTTATATCTTCGGCAGGCGGCGCGTGTTTCTTTATGGCTACGGGGACGGGCGTCGGCACGAAAACGGGCGCTTGGGGCGGAGCGGCTTCCGGCACAAAAGGTCTCGGCAGTGCCGAAGTTGGGGTCGGTATTTCTCGCTTTGGCAGCGCCGCAACTTGAACGGGGGCTGGCTGCGGCGGGATCGCAGCAGCTTTCGGCAACGGTGCGGCAGCGGCTTTCGGAAGCGGCGGCGCGGTCCGCTCCGGCGGCGCGATCACGGGCGGCAGGGGAACAGCATCGCTTGTCGGCAGCGTCAGCATTGGCGCAGGCATCGGCACTGCCGCGACTTGCGGCAAGGGGGCTGGTATGTAGGTCACGGGAACAGATTGGACGACCGGCGCAGGAAGCTCCAACGGAACCGGTGTCGTTTTCAGCAGCGGCAGCGGGGCCGCAGGCGGCGGCACAGCCGCAGGCAGGGCAATTCGTATCGGCGCAGAAGCCACTGCCACCGGCGCAGGAGCGACGGGTGTGGGAACAGAAACGACAGGCATGGGCGGCGCGAGAGTAGGTACAGCAGCAACCACGGGCGGCGCAGGAACGACAGGCACAACAAGCGCAGGAACAGGCGCAGCAGCCACTACCGGCGGCAGGGGAACAGGCACGGCGGCGACTACCGGCGGCGCGGGACTAGGTACGGTGACTGGAAACGCGGGAACGGGCGCGGCAGCCACAGGAACGGGTGAGGCAGGCGGCGCGGTAACTGTCGGAAGAACGGAAGGAGCCGGAACGGACGCGGTCAAGTCACTGGCGGTCGCGTAGATGACGGGATGAGAAACAGAATCGGCGACCTGAGACTCCATCGCGCGGACGCCAAACTGGCGGTTGGTGCCGGTCCAGTCAAACGTCCGGGCGGCGGGGGCGGTTTCCACCAGCTCGACATGCGTGGTATCCGCCGCGCGGCCTGGGCTGACTACGGCGTAGAAACTTGCGCCGAGGGCACGGGCCAGGACCATCCGGCCTTCGTCCGTCGCCGGAGCGCTGACAAGCCACTCCGGGTGCGCGTCTTCGGTGGACGCCCGCTGGATCGCCGCCGACTCCGGGTCATATGTCAGCACTTCCACTTTGCCGTCCAAGCGCAGGCGCGTCCGCAGGTCCACCAGCGCGGCCACATCGCCGGAAGACGCCGGGTACAGCAGAACCGTCGGCAAAGGCGCTTTCGCCGGGGCGGCACTCAGGGGCAGTGCCGCGCCCAGCCCAACCGCCGCAAGCGAAAAGCAGAACAAGCGCTTCAAGCCAAATATAGTCAAGAGCGGCTTTGCTCGCAAATCTGAAGTCCCGTCTGGCAGGCGGCCAAACCGCGCTGGGCGGTTTCCGTGTTCTGCCCGGATGCAATTTGGGCCTGGTAGGACCGGATCGCGCTTTGGTAGGCTTGGCGAGCCTGGGAATACGAGCCGGCTTCCTGCAAAGACAGCGCCTGCTGCTGCAAGGCTTCGCCCTGCCCGCTGCCGCCGGAGCCGCTCGGTGTCCCGGTGCTTGGCGCATCGGTGTCTGCGGCTTGATGGACCGAAATCCGAATGTGGGACGATAAGCTGGACGGGTACGGATTGGCGGGATACGGAGAAGAATTGCCGGAAGGCGCGGCGCTGCCGAAGCTGCTGACCATGACCGTGTGGCGCGGCATCGGGGTTTCCGGCGCGGACGGCGCAGCAGTCGGCGTGAAGCCCGGCGGCAGCGAGACCGGGGCCGGGGCGACAGAGCCGACTGCCGGAAGCGCGGCCAGCCGCAGCGGCGGCAGCTCCTGCCCGGTCCGGCGGCGGGCCGCAGGGCGCGGCACGGCAGGCAGCGTCCACAGCGGCGAGCCGGCGCCCGCTGGGGCGGAAGCGGACGAGTAACCCGCCGGAATGTGGCCCGCGAACGGGTCATTCGTCGTAATCTGCGGCGGGACGTCGGGGACGTTGCTGTTGGCGCGGGACGGCAGCAGAACCATCGGCGTCGGCATCGCGGACGCGGTCTGCGGCTCCGGCGCGAACGCCGACCGGCTGACCGAAACGGCAGGCGGCGCGGCGGCGGATGTGACCGGATACGTTCGCACGGTCTCTGCCTGCGCCCAGGGATGGGCAAGCAGCAGGCCGGCGACCGCCACAAGCGCCGTCGCCGCACCCGCCGCCAGCAGCCGCTTTCGCTGCGGGTCCACTTGGGTAAGGCTTGCGGCAGCCGAAGCCGACACCAGCGCCGTCCATTTCTGCCCAAGCTGCGGCCCGAGCCTCAGCATCACCGGCGGCAGCCATTGATGCGCGAGGGGCGGGGCTGCCGCCCGGACATGGACGCCGCGCCGAAGCTGGTCCAGCTTGGCGGCGTCGGCCTCGCTTTCCGGGTTCAAGGACAGGACGGACTCAAAGTGCCGGATCGCTTTCTCGTCTTGTCCTGTCTTTTCGTACAATGTTCCGAGCAGCGAATGCGCCGTGGTGCTGTTCGGGTTCAAGGCCAGCGCGGCCTCGCAGGCGGTGATAGCAGCGTCCTGGTTGCCGGCTTGATTATGCCAGAAGGCCATATCAAGCAGGCGCGTCAGCTTCTCGACATCTTCGTCGCTCTGGTTCAGCGGTAAATCCTGGATAGACAGCATCATTGTCCGGTATCCAGAGTTGATTTTCGCGCCGCATTCTTTGCAGTATTTGCTGTCCACGGAATTGCCCGTGTTGCATTCTTGGCAGTACACTTGCCGTTCCTCACTTCGCAAAATAAGATTGCCGAAAAGCAATCGTGTTAGGTTTGTTTCTTTAAGGGTATCATACTCGCCGTGATTTGTCAAGACAGCGCCGCGCCGGGCAGGTTCAAGAAAGCTGGGCAGGTTTAACCCGGCGGCTTTGCCGGTAAGTCTTTCTTATGAACCCGACCACCGAAGCTGTCCTGCAATTCCTGAACTTTCCTGACCTTGACCTCGGCTTGGACCCGCTGGACCTGGAAATGGTGCAAACCCCCGCGCTGATGCGCGACCTCACCACTCGACTTTTGGCAGGGCCGTTCCAATCTTCTGAAATACGGGCCGCTGCTTCCGCACTGGAAGGGCGCTTGGATGACGCGGACTGGGCCACAATCTCCCAGGCCATGCGGGAGCGATTCCGCCTGACCGACGCGCTGTTCGACACCAGCGGCGAGGCCGGCACGGCGCATGGCGGCAATTAAGGCCATCTTTTTTGACATCGGCGACACGCTGGTCTTTGACGACCCGCCCCTGCCAGAGCGTTTGGCGGCAGCCGCCCGTTCCACTGGGCTGACGCTTGACCCGGCCATGCTGCCGGACTCGGTTCGCATCGCCGAAGCGTTTGCCGTCAAGCGTTATATGGACGGCATCGCGTGGGACGCGCCCGGCGCGTTGCGCGAAACCCTCGCTGTTCTGCTGGGCGTGATGGAGCAGCCGCCGCTCCTAGACAACCAGTGGGCAGCATTCGCAGCGGCATTTACGTCTGCGCCGTTCACCCGGTACGCTCCCCCTGAAGCTCCCAAGCTGCTGGCAGAGCTGACAACAAGAGGCTTCACGCTGGGCGCGATTTCCGATTGGGAAAGCACTCTACCCGATATTCTGACGGAGCTTGATCTGCTCCCCTACTTCCGTGCCCTATCCATCTCTGCCTGCGTCGGCGTCACCAAACCTAATCCACGGCTGTTTGAGGACGCGCTGGCCCAAGTCGGCCTGCCGCCTGAAGCCTGCCTGCATGTCGGCGACTGGTATGAGCTGGACGTGCGGGGAGCGCAGGCTGCTGGCATGAACGCTTTACTATTTGATTGGGCGGGACGCCGCCCCGACGCCGACTGCCCGCGCGTTACCGATTGGCCCCAGCTTTCCGCGTATTTATTGGCCTTAGAAGGGGATGACCATGCCTGAAATCCAGATGCGCCGTTTGTTCACCCTGCAAGCGCAGGCAGGTCCCGTGCAGCAGGTCGGCGAAACGCCGCTGGGAAAGCGAATCATTGTGCCGATTGTCGGCGGTACGTTTGAAGGCGAGCGGCTGCGCGGGACGCTGGAGCCAGGCGGCGCGGACTGGATGACGCTGCGGCCCGACGGCGTGACCATGCTGGACGTGCGCCTTGTCCTGCGGACCGACGATGACGCGCTCTTGATGCTGACTTACCGGGGCCTGCGCCACGGCCCGCCCGAAGTCATGGCCCGCCTGGCCCAGGGCGAACCTGTAGACCCCGCCGAGTATTACCTGCGAACCACGCTGTCTTTTGAGACTTCCGCCCCGAACTACTTGTGGCTGAATTATTTGGTTGCCGTCGCCACCGGCCAGCGCCCGCCCGCCGGCCCGATTTATGAAGTCTTTGAGGTACTTTAAATTGGCAGAACACAAAGCAGTGATTTGCTGGGAGCGCGGGGAGCAACGGTTTACGGACAATCGCTATAGCCGCGCCCATGTTTGGAAGTTTGACGGCGGCATGACCGTCCCGGCTTCTTCTTCGCCGCACGTCGTCCCCCTGCCCCACTCGGATGCCGCTGCCGTAGACCCGGAAGAAGCGTTTGTGGCTTCGCTGTCAAGCTGCCACATGCTTTGCTTTTTGTTTGAAGCCGCGAAAGGATTTTGTGTTGATGCTTACACGGACAACGCCGCTGGCGTTCTGGAAAAGGACCTTTCAGGACAACTCGCCATTACCCGCGTCACGCTCCGGCCCGCCGTCGTCTTTTCCGGTGAACGCTTGCCGACACATGCTGAAGTTCACGCGCTGCACCACGCAGCCCACGCGCAGTGTTTCCTTGCCCATTCCGTTAAGACCGAGATTTCCTGCGAGCCGGTCTTCCAAGATTGATCTTCTTTTCAGCATCGGCATCTTATTATTCTTCCAAACTGCTGCCCATGCCCAGGATCGAAAACCCATGTATCAAGAAACGTACCGCCCGCAGTTTCACTTTACCGCCAAACAAGGCTGGCTGAATGACCCCAATGGCCTGGTCTACTTTGACGGCGAGTATCATCTGTTTTATCAGTTTGACACGGATCTTGCGGGCAGGGATTCCAGTAAAATCTGGGGCCATGCTGTCAGCACGGACTTGGTGCATTGGCATCAGCTTGGCGACGCGCTTGAGCCGGATGCGCTTGGCCCGATTTGGTCCGGCTCGGCCGTCGTGGACACGGACAATACATCCGGGCTGGGCAGTCCCGGCCACCCGGCGCTGGTGGCGATCTACACGGCGGCAGGGGGCAGATCGCCGGCGTCGCAGGGACGTGATTTCACGCAGTGCCTGGCTTACAGCGTAGATCGGGGGCGGACCTGGACAAAGTACGCCCAAAACCCGGTCCTGCCCCATGTCGTCGGGGAAAACCGCGACCCCAAAGTGATTTGGTATGCACCGGCCCGCCGCTGGATCATGGCCCTGTTCTTGACCGGAGACCAATTCGGCTTTTTCTCTTCACCAGACCTCAAGACATGGACGCAAACGCAGACGCTCACGCTGCCCGGCTGCGGCGAATGCCCGGACTTTTTTCCAATGCCGCTGGCAGGAACCACCGAGCAGCGCTGGGTTTTCACTGCTGCAAACGACCGTTACCAGGTGGGAACTTTTGACGGCATGACATGGACGCCGCAAACGCCGCTTTTGCGGGGCGACGCGGGCCGGAACTTTTATGCGGCCCAAACATTCAGCGGCATCCCCAGCCGCGACGGGCGGCGCATCCAAATTCCCTGGATGCGCGACGGCGAGTATCCCGGCATGCCGTTTACTCAGCAGATGGGCTTTCCTTGTACGCTGACCCTGCACTCCACTCCGGACGGTCCCCGGCTGTACCGCTGGCCGGTGCGGGAAATCGCTAAGCTTTACGGGAGTGAAATAAAGCAGCACGGCGTTCCGATCCAGCCGGGGACCGATTACCCGCTTCCCGCCACTACGGGCGATTTGCTGGATGTTCAGGCTGAGTTCACCCTGACACCCGGCGTGACGGCGTTCGGCCTGCGGGTGCGCGGCGCAGAGGTTCGCTTTCAGGCCGCGGACGGCGGCACGTTAAGCTGCCTAGGGCGGCAGGTTGCGCTTGCGCCGGAAACCGGAAACCGCGTGAAGGTGCGCCTGCTGCTTGACCGCACTTCGCTGGAAGTGTTCGGCAACGAGGGCCAAGCTTCGCTGTCCTCATGCTTCCTCCCTTCCCCTGCCGATGCGGGCCTTTCCGCCTATGCCGAAGGCGGAGTCGTCACCCTCACGTTCCTTTCCGTGTATCCCCTTCATTCCGCCTGGCCCGCGCCCAGCCAAACCGAAAAGCCGGGGTTGTAGAAAACCCCGGCAAAGAAGCGTCCTTCGGACGAGGGTTGATGTTCTCTTAGTGTTGTCTTTGTCCGAGGGACACACTCTTGCCGGGGTTTTCTACAACCCCGGCATCTTGGACACCACTAGGTATGTCAGGTGCATCTTAGTACGGCCAGGACCAGTCGCGGACTTCGGGCATGTCTTGGCCATGCTGGCGGACATAGGCCGTATGCTCCATCAGCTTGTCGCGCATCTGCTGGCGCAGACCCGCCGCCCGGTAACCCAGTGACGGGACGCGGTCAATGACGTCCTGCACCAGATGGTAGCGGTCTAGGTGGTTCAAGACCACCATGTCAAACGGCGTCGTGGTGGTGCCTTCTTCAATAAAGCCGCGCACATGGATGTTGTCGTGGTTTGTCCGCCGGTAAGTCAAGCGGTGGATCAGATACGGGTAGCCGTGGTAGGCGAAGATGACAGGCTTGTTTGGCGTGAACAGCGTGTCAAAGTCTTTGTCGCTCAGGCCGTGCGGATGCTCGGTTTGCGGCTGAAGCGTCATGAGGTCCACGACGTTCAGGACGCGGATCTTTAGATCAGGCAGGTTTTTCCGCAGAATGTCGGTCGCCGCTAAAATCTCCAAAGTCGGCACATCGCCCGCGCAGGCCATTACCACGTCTGGGTCGCCATCGCTGTCCGTCCCCGCCCATTCCCAGATGCCCAGCCCCGCTGTGCAATGCCGCACGGCGGCGTCCATCGGCAGGTACTGAAGCTCCGGCTGCTTGCCCGCGACGATTACATTGACGCAGTTGCGCGAGCGCAGGCAGTGGTCGGCCACGGACAGCAGGCAGTTGGCGTCCGGCGGCAGGTACACCCGGACGAGCGAGGCTTTTTTGTTCAGGACGTGGTCAATAAAGCCGGGGTCTTGGTGCGAAAATCCGTTGTGGTCCTGACGCCAGACGTGCGAAGTCAGCAGATAATTCAGCGACGCGATGGGCCGACGCCACGGAATATGCCGGCAGGCTTCCAGCCACTTGGCGTGCTGGTTGAACATAGAGTCCACAATCTGGATAAACGCTTCGTAGCACGAGAAGAACCCGTGCCGGCCCGTCAGCAAATAGCCTTCCAGCCAGCCTTCAATGGTCGTCTCGCTGAGTATCTCCATGACCCGTCCGTCTGGTGACAAATCGCAGTCATCATCGGGCCGCGCTTCCGTGTCCCAGGCCCGACCGGTCACGTCCAAAACCGCGTTCAGGCGGTTGGAATTGTTTTCGTCGGGTGCGAGAACCCGGAAATTGCGCGTGTCTTTGGTCGCCGCCATGATGTCCCGCAGGTAGTCGCCCAGAACGCGGGTGGACTCGGCGATTTTTGTTCCCGGCTTGTCCACAGAAACGCCGTAAGTGCGGAAATCCGGCAGGGGCAGGTCTTTGAGAAGCAGCCCGCCGTTGGCGTGCGGGTTCGCGCCCATGCGCCGGTCTCCAAGGGGCGCAAGTTCGGCGATTTCGGCTTTCAGCCGTCCGGCGTCGTCAAACAACTCTTCGGGCCGGTAACTTTTCATCCATTCTTCAAGCTGCGCGACATGCTCCGGCGTCTTCATGCTCTCAATCGGGACTTGGTGCGCCCGCCAGGAGCCTTCGGTTTTTTTGCCGTCTACGAACTTCGGCCCGGTCCAGCCTTTCGGGGAGCGCAGGACGATCATCGGCCACTGCGGACGCGTGACGTCGCCGGTTTCGCGGGCGTTTTTCTGGATGGCGCGTATCTCGTTGACTACGGCCTCCATTGTCCCCGCCATTTTTTGGTGCATGACTTGGGGGTCATCGCCTTCCACAAAGTAGGGCTTGTAGCCGTAGCCGACCAGCAGGCTGGTCAGCGCTTCGTCGCCAATCCGGGCCAGCACGGTCGGGTTTGCGATCTTGAAGCCGTTCAAGTGAAGTATCGGCAGCACCGCGCCGTCGGTGGCCGGGTCCAGAAACTTGTTGGAATGCCAAGACGCCGCCAGCGGCCCGGACTCCGCTTCGCCGTCGCCGATGACGCACAGCGCGATTAAGTCGGGGTTGTCAAACGCCGCGCCGTAAGCATGGGACAGCGAGTAGCCCAGCTCGCCGCCTTCGTTGATGGAGCCGGGGTTGTCGGGGGAATCGTGGCTGGGGATGCCGCCGGGGAACGAGAACTGCTTGAACAGCTTTTGCATCCCCACCTCACTTTGCGGGATGTTCGGGTACATCTCGCTGTAAGTGCCTTCCAGGTAAGTATTCGCCACCATGCCCGGCCCGCCGTGGCCGGGGCCGCAAACATAAATTACGTCCAGATCGTACTTTTTGATCAGCCGGTTCATGTGAACGTAAATAAAGTTTAGGCCCGGCGTCGTCCCCCAGTGGCCCAGCAGGCGCGGCTTGGTGTCGTCCTGGACCAGCGGCTTTTTGAGCAGCGGGTTTTCCATCAAGTAAATCTGCCCGACGGACAGGTAGTTGGCGGCTCGCCAGTAGGCGTTCATTTTGCCGAGTTCGTCCGGGTTGAGCGCATCGGCAGTCAATGTATCGGCGAATGTATCGGCGGTAGGCGTATCAGTCATGGTTGTCTCCTGAAAGACTGCTTGTTTTCACGGGGCTGAACCCCCGTGCTTCGGTAAAGCAAATCCCCGCCTTCGCGGGCATACAAATCCAACGAAGTTGGTCGCCCACGAAGGTGGGCGCTTGCACTTTTAAAGCCCTGCCGTTCAGGGCAGGCATCTTGGCATACCGCCATTCTTATCAGCTTGCTCGTTCTCTTACCTCATGTTCCACGATTGCGCGTGTCCGAAACAACGTGAGTCGTGAGCGCCATTGAAATAAATCGCGTCAATTATGACACAGCAGCAGCAGTGATTCTTCTGCGAAATACGTGAACTCTGCCGGAAGAACACATCATGCCAAGCCAGATCGCGGGGATTGTGCGTTTTCCAGCGTCTCAGCACTGATTTTTGCCTATTGACTTGGCTTCGTTCTTATGATATACTATATTCACGTTCGCAAAATTGGAGCGTAAACCGAAGCGGCAGCCAAAAAAGGCTGGCGCTTTTTTGCTGTGTGCCATAGAACTGCAACCCCTTTATGCTGAAACGCTTTTTTGCCTATTACCGGCCCCACCGCCGGCTGTTTGTGCTGGATTTTTGCTGTGCTGTTCTCTCAGGACTGCTGGAATTGGTCTTCCCGCTGGCGGTCAAAGCGTTTGTGGACCGATTGCTGCCGGGGCAGAACTGGGGACTGATTCTCGGCGCGACGGCAGCACTGCTGGCAATCTACGGCGTCAATACGGGCCTTCAGTACATTGTCAACTACTGGGGGCATGTGCTGGGCATTTCCATTGAAACCGAAATGCGGCGCAAGATTTTTGACCACCTGCAAATGCTGTCATTTCGGTTTTATGACAACCAGAAGACCGGGCGGCTGGTGGCGCGGGTCACGAAAGATCTGGAAGATGTCGGGGAAGTGGCGCATCACGGGCCGGAAGATGCGTTCATCGCCGTGATGACGTTTCTCGGCTCGTTTGCGCTGATGTTCACGCTGAACGCCAAGCTTGCGCTAATTACCGGGCTGGTCGTCCCGCCGATGATGTGGATTTCCACTCGCTACGGGCGGGCGATGACCCAGAACATGCGGACCTTGTTCGGGCAGGTCGGCGACTTCAACGCCCGCATTGAAGAAAATGTCGGCGGCATCCGGGTCGTGCAGGCGTTCGGCAACGAGAACCATGAGCGGGCATTGTTTGCTGAAGACAACGCCCGCTACCGGGCGACGAAGCTGAACGCCTATTTATTGATGTCCAAAAGCATGTCGCTGTCGTACATGACCATGCGGCTGGTGCAGGTTTTGGTGATGATTGCCAGCGCCTTTTTTGTCCTGCACCATCAGCTTACCATTGGCGGCTTCACCGGCTTTCTGCTGCTGACCAACGTGTTCTTCCGGCCTGTGGAAAAAATCAATGCCGTGCTGGAAACTTATCCCAAAGGCATCGCCGGCTTTAAGCGCTACACGGAGCTTCTGGATACCGAACCGGACATCGTGGACGCGCCGGGAGCCGTAGACGCCGGCCATCTGCGCGGCGCGATCCGGTTTGAGGACGCGACCTTCGGCTACACCCCGCACAAAACCGTACTCCAAAACATCAACTTATCTATCCGGGCTGGGGAAATGGTCGCGTTTGTCGGGCCAAGCGGCGCAGGCAAAACCACGCTTTGCTCCCTGCTGCCGCGCTTTTACGACCTAGATGCCGGGCGCATCACGGTAGACGGCCTGGACATCCGGCAGATGACGCTGGCGTCTCTGCGACTCAACATCGGCATTGTCCAGCAGGACGTGTTCTTGTTCGCTGGGACCATCCGCGAAAATATCGCCTACGGGCGGCTCGGTGCGACCGACGACGAAATCTGGGATGCCGCCCGCCGCGCCCGCCTCGACGACATGATTGCGATGCTCCCCGACGGCCTGGACACGCTGACCGGCGAACGCGGCGTCAAGCTGTCCGGCGGTCAAAAACAGCGTATGGCGATTGCCCGGATGTTTCTGAAAAACCCGCCCATTCTGATCTTAGACGAAGCCACATCGGCGCTGGACACCGAAACCGAGCGGGCCATTCAGGCGTCACTCGCCGAGCTTGCGCTGGGCCGCACCACGCTAGTCATCGCGCATCGTTTGGCGACTATCCAAAACGCCGACCGCATTGTGGTAGTCGACGAAACCGGCGTCGCCGAACAAGGCCGCCACGACGAGCTAGTGTCCGCCTCCGGCATTTACCAAAGACTGCACGAAGCCCAGTTCAGCCGGTAGAAACAATGTCATGTAGAAGCATATAGAAGGTGATAGATCGGTGTTGCATAGACCCATTCTAGGAAGCTTGCAGTAACGTAGTAGATTAGAAAGATTTTGGAGAATGGCCGCGCCGCATGTGTAAGGCAGCGAGTACTGCCCTGATCGCGCAGGATATATATTTGCCTGTGGTGAACACAATGACCAACTTACCGATATAGGAAGGATTAAAACATTGGATGACACCCAAAAAGCGGATGCTCGCAAAAAAGGCTTTAGATACGAAGCCATCGGCTACAAAGACGGCATGATGGCTGGACATATCAGCGATCCAGATGGCGCAGTTCCCTACGATGAGGCGCTTGACGCTGTGTGGCGGACTGCAATTCGTTGGTTGAAAGAGGGGTTTCAGGTCGAATTTGATGGTGAAAAGGCGCATGCTTGGGACAAGAAAAACCAAATAAAGTGGGAGGCAGTTGTACACGAGTTGTAGCTGTTGTCACTATGTGTAATGCAGTCATGAATGCCAACTGCCAAACACCGATCAAGCAGAGACGGCTACCCAGGAAAGCGTAGCCAGTTTTGACTTGAAACCGTCAGTGTTCGCAGTAGCCACAATCACTCCCAGCCAGCTTCTTTTGGTAATAACATACATGACACATTAAATTATGGAGTTCTCATAACTCCATAATTTATTTTTATCGTACATTTGTTCGCACAAAGCTATGTTGGTCTACCCTTAGTAAGCGGATTTGGATAGATGCGTATATATTGATTTTTTATGCTAAAACACAACATATAGTGCTTTTCGGATAATCCGTCTCACTATTGACACAATGCTTTGCAATATGTCAAAATCTATTTGTAACAAACAGAATATAGCTATATCTAGTACGATAAAGATCAATCTGCTTGGCTTGGCACACTTTATGCACTATTGCTAGGTATGCTTTTTTAGAGTCTCCTCATCTTACGGAAAGGCAAACCCATTATGACAGAAAACCCTGCCCTGATGCAAGCCGATTATTCTTCCGAGAATCCCGAACGGGACTGGGAACGATTCCAAGACGCAATGCGTCATATTTTGACGAGGCCCAAAGAGAAGATTGAAAATCTACGCTTGGGGAAACAACACAGAAGCGCAGAACAGCAAAAGGAAGACCTCATCGCAAGTGTCAGTGCTGAGAAAGAAACATTGTGAACCGCAGGATTTCCTGGCACGCACTAGACACAATGCGAGAGCGATCCATACCTGAATCTGTTGTTGACGCCGCCCTTGATGCTCCTGATCAAATTGTTGAGTGTGATGATGGCAGAAGGGCTTATCAATCGGTTTTCAGAGTTTACGACAAGAAATTTCTTGTTCGTGTTATCGTAAACGACAGCCGCGATCCAGTAGAGGTTGTCACAGTGTACAAAACAACCAAGATAGAAAAATACTGGAAGCCGAATGAAAGCGTAGGGGATCACGAAGAAGCAAGTGACGAAACCAAAGGGAGAGACGAATGAAAATCACGGTCAATGAGGAAATGAACATCGTTCGGATTCTCTTGCGTGACACACCAATTGAAGAGAGTGATGAGCAAGAGAATGGGGTGATTTACGACTACGATAGTGACGGGAAAGTAATTGGGTTCGAATTCCTGAACGCCAAAGAGTTCTTTGGCGATCTCGAATCGCTGAAGTTAATTGCTGAGAAGAACACACAAAATCCGCCAGTCAATGAGCATTCTGAACGACCCATTAGGCACAGAGCCAAGCGCAATAAGTCTGTTTCGACAAGACCGTTAGTTGCTGCTTGCGCTTGAGCGTTAAATAAAAGCTCGTCGCTTACGTAAACTCCCCGTTGTAATTACAGTGGGGAGTTTATTTTTGGCAGAACCTCATCATAACATGCCAGATAGGAGGAAGCTGAGTGAGGGGTTAAAGCATTGTTGGCTTGGTTTTCGCCACGTTATAGCTAGGCGCGGCTATGAAGTCTCACAGGCAGTGATTGTTTAGATGCTGCTGATAATCGTTGAAGGCCTGCGGGATGTCGGGGTTCTTAAAGATGTCGAACACCCCATAATCAGGCAGAATCTCGTAGCCGCAGAATTTGTAGTTGGACGTGATATGCAG
>CAXTRL010000020.1:17978-20359 GCA_964246575.1 uncultured Armatimonadales bacterium | reverse complement strand
TTGCCGAGAGCCGAGCGGCGGCAGCGCGGGTGCATGGGCTTGTCGCCGCCGCCCGCGCTCAGGACCTAGACGCCGCGCTCGGCCTTTCCACCGCGCATCTTGCCCCGTGGCCGCAGCCTGCTTCTGCGTCTTCTTCTGATACTGACGCCTTCGCTGATTTGGCCGAGTACGTCCCGGCTCAGCCAATTCCTCTCGCGCCTCTGAACCCGAAAACACTCAAGATCGGTGGGCGCGTTCAGCATTCCCAGCACGGCGTCGGCACCATCCTCGCCATTCGCGGCGACCGCCTTTCCCCGCGTCTCGAAATCCAGTTCTCTCGCGGCAAGCCTGTAGTCCTGCCCGCCAAGTTCGTTGAATTGTCGGCGTTTTAACTCCTTGACAGCCTCTTCTTTATGTGTTATATTGTTACATAGTTATTTAAGTAACCATAGAACAAAGGAGACAAGACGATGACACAGACGAAGTTAGAGGAACAACCGCCAATCGCCGTGGAGCGGGTGCAGCTTGGGGTCCGCATGGAGAAGCGCATGGTGCAGGTCTTGAAGGGGCTGGCTGAATTTAACGACATGACGCTCGGACAGCTTTTAGAAGAAATCGTCCTGCACTCGTTTGAGGCTGCACCGGGTCACGAAGGCCAAATGTGCGCCAGTCCGCACGGCAAGAAGTCCCTAGCCGCGATTGTGGATTTGAAGCGCATTTACGGCATGGATTACGATGCTCACGCCGGCTACGGCTTCCGCGAGAAGGCGGAAGGAACGGCTTGAAGCTGGGACCCGGCACTTCCTGTGCCGGGTCCTATTCCCGTGGCCCCCGCCCAAGCAGCCGCTGGTTCAGCTCCCAAAGCGCGGTGCGGTTGCTGTCGTAGGTAAACCGGGCAGACGCTTCCGTGTAAGGCAGCCACTCCACGGCGTCATGCTCAGACGACAAAGCAAGCGTCTGGTCGGTGCAGTCCGCGCCGAAGCTATGTTCTGGGATCACGTACAGCGCTGGGTCCCATGCGCCTCCCTCCTGGAAGAACTTGACGGGGACGGTGCAGGACGCTTGCAGGGGCGTGAACTCGCACACGTCCAAAATGCCGGCTTCCTCAGACGCTTCTCGCTTGGCGGCTTCCAGCGGGGTTTCGTCGTCTTCGCTGCCGCCCGCGATGCCCTGCCAGCAAACGTAGTCACTGCGGCGGAATACAGCAAACTCCAAAGCGGCTGCCGTTTTACGGTACGGCAGGACTAACACTTGAAAAGGCGCTCTCGGCATAGTCGGTTCTCTTTTGGTCCAAGTGTTCAGGGCGCGGCCCGCGCCGGAACAGGCAGGGGAGCAAGGAGGCTTCAAAACAAAAAAGCGCCAGCCTTGTCGGCTGCCGCGCTGCGTTTCCCTAAAGTTGTCGCTCCTTTTCGGAACGTGAATATAGTATTGCATACGCGCGGCGCAAAGTCAAGTCGTGAAGAAAATAGTTTCTTTTCTAAACAGCAGCCGGACCCGCGCTTTGACTGCATGAAAATAGGCAATTTTCTCGTGGCTCATGGCTTGTACCCGAATGTAGTATGCCGCTTGATGTTTCCGATTTGTCGCAGTTACCGAAGACGCACGACGGGTTCGGCGACGCGCAGCGCCTTGCGGCGAACCAGGTCTTCCACGGTGACGCAGAGCCAGCGGTCGGCGCTGACGCAGAATGTCGCCCGAATGCGGGGCGAGGTGCCTTGCCCAGACGGACGCAGCGGCAGCGGCGGGTCGGCGGGATTCAGCTCCACAACACAGTCCCGCTCGGCCTCGGTCCGGGGATGCCAGTAGCGTGCGCCGTTCGGGCCGGGCTGCCAGGAAACCGGTGATTGACCAAGCCGCCCCACTTCGCAGAAATGAAGCCCGATGTCCGTCATCCCGGCATAATCGGCGTAGTAGCGCACGGCAAACTCGGAGGAAGTCGGGTAGCGCGTGCGGCGCGGCAGGAGCAGCTCGTACTCCAATTCTCGCGTTTTTTCGTTTTGCACCGCCAGCGCATAGTCGTGGTACAGGAAGTCGTCTACCGGAACGCCGCCCGCAAACCTGGCCGCGCCGAGCGCGACCGCCGTGAAGACAAACTCCGGGTCATGCCGGACAACCGCGTCTGGGAAGAACTCGTCGACCACTGCCGCGACGCCCGGCAGCAAAGTGGAGCCGCCCACCAGCAGCACTTCGTCCGGCCCGGCCCTGTTTTGCTCCAATTCGTCTTGCTGTGCGTCTAACTGCTGCCGCACTTCCACCAAGGCCGTCCGAAGCTGGTCAAACAAGCCTCGCGCCGCCAGAAGCGCTTGCAGCTCGCTCCGGTCCAGGCACCGGCGCAGGCCGCGCCAACGGAACTCGGCGCTGCCTTCCCGGCCGGCTTCTTCTTTGACACGCATCGCTTCCCA
>CAXTRL010000020.1:0-17878 GCA_964246575.1 uncultured Armatimonadales bacterium | reverse complement strand
AGGGCGGCGGCCACCGGCTCGTCCAGCGTGCGGAAGCGGCGCACGTTCAGCCGCCGGGCGATGGCCTGAAGTTCCGCCCGGTAGGTCTCAAAGCAGCCGACCGGAACTGGGATTGTCAGGTCACTGATGCGAAATCGTTCCTGCACCCGCACTGCCCCCAGCAGCCCGCGCAGCAGCAGCCATGCGGTTTCGCGGGCTGAAAACTCGCGGTTCCCCATCCGCAGCAGGGGCCGATGCGGCTGGGAACCGACCAGCGGCTTGAAGCTTTGGGCAAAGTCACGGGCCACAGCGGCGTGTCCGCCGTAGTTCTGGCTGAGCGCCTGCTGCCCCAGGCTGATTTTTGGCACGCGCCGCCGGAACCCAAGCCAGCGCTGCTCCGTTTCGCGGACATGCACGGCGGACGGGATCAGCGGGGACTGGGCGGTGGGCTGCTCACGGGCCAGGCCCGGCAGGTGCAGAACCCGCACGCTGCCGTTTTCTTCCACGGCTACGACCGTGTTTGTGGTGCCGAAATCAATGGCGAGACGTGCTATGACGGATACTCCTTAGAGGCTGTGTAGGAAGGCCAAAAGATTCCCCCTAGCCCCCACCACCGTCTAAGTGGGGCGGGGAACCGGACAAGGACAAGAAAGCCCGCCACAAGGACAAGAAGGCCCGGCGGCTCTTCTCATGTTCCCCCATTATTGGGGGCTAGGGGGAATCTGACTCTCAGCGATTGCTTCAATTCCGTCCGCTCCACCGGCCCAAGAAACGGCTCAAAATGCTCTGCCGAGGACTGGCTTCCTGGCGGGGCAGAGACGCAGGAAGCGGCAGCGTACTTCGTGATGACGGCGGGGGCGGCGCGGCGGGAATCGGTAAATCCTGCGGCGAGGCCGGCGGCGGAGCGGCAGGGAGGGGCAGGCTTCGGGACCCAGCCGTCGCCGCCTCAATCCGGCGCATCGTTTCCCGGTACAAACCCGTCTGCGACGTGAGGCCGCGCAGCACCGGCAGCGCTTCGCGCAGCTCAGGCACCGGATGCCCGGAAGCGATCTCTCCCAGCGCCGCCGCCGACGACGGGTGGAGCGTGCCATCAAAGTCCGGGCCACGCAGCAAAGCCAGCAGCGGCGCAACCGCCCGCGCGTCCGCGATGTAGCCGAGCGTCAAAGCGGCGCTCCGCCGGGTCGTCACCGGGCCGTCACGTAGGGCTGCGAGGAGAGGAAGCACAGCGGGTTCCCCAATGCGCTTCAGCGCCGCCTGTGCCGCGACGCGCACCCCAGCGGACTGGTCCGCCAGCGCCCTGACCAAAGCGGCAGCGGCGGTAGGGCTTGTTGACCGGCCCAGCACCTCGGCGGCGCAACGGCGCACCTCTGAGTCATAGTCCCGCGCCGCTTCCACCAAAGCTTCCACAGCGCGGCGGTCGTCAAACTGCCCAAGTGCGACTGCCGCCGTCCGGCGCATTTCCGTGTCCCGCCCCCGCAGAAACGTGATCAGAGGGCCAATCGCTCGTTCATCGCCCTGCTGTTCAGCGCTGTTTCCTGTCATTGATTTTTCACTGCGGCATCGGGCTGGTGTCCGGGTCAGCCTTTGCGCTGTTCCACGCGCCGCGCCAAAAGTCCTGCTGCTTGAAACAGCAAAAAGACCCATCCCCTGCTTTTATAGGAAATGAGCCTTTCAGCAACTAGCGGCGCCCAGACTCGAACTGGGGACCTGCGGGGTATGAATCCGCTGCTCTAACCAACTGAGCTACGCCGCCATTTGACAATCTAATGTATTGCAGGCTATTATACCCCGCCCCGCCGGCATTTTCAAGCGGCCAAACCATGATTTTCGTGGTACTCAGGTACAATCCTGCTACCTGCCGGCGGCAAAAGAAGCCCTCGGCTGCATATAGAGCTAAGAACAAGATTACAGCATTCCAAAAAGAAAGAACTACGAACATGACGGCGATACAAGAACGGCTGGCTGGTGGGAAAACCATGCGGGGAGTGGTGCTGCCCGGCAACAGCACCGTCGAGTTCCGGGAACAGCCGGTGCCGACGCCGGGCTACGGCCAGGTGCTGGTCCAAATGAAGGCGTCTTCCATTTGCGGCTCGGACATCCGGGCTATTTACCGGGAGCATCTCGGCGTCGGCGACGAAGCCTACCGAGGCGTGATCGCCGGGCATGAACCGTGCGGCCAAATCGCAGAAGTCGGCCCCGGCTGCAAGAAGTACAAAGTAGGCGACCGGGTGGTCCTGTACCATATCAGCGGCTGCGGCGTCTGCGAGGACTGCCAGGCCGGGTACATGATTTCCTGTCACACGCCCTTTCGGGCCGCTTACGGCTGGCAGCGGGACGGCGGCCATGCCGAGTTTCTGCTGGCGGAAGAAAACACCTGCCTTTCGCTGCCGGACAATCTTAGCTATGTGGACGGCGCTCTCGTCGCCTGCGGCTTCGGCACGGTTTGGGAAGCCTTGACGCGCATTGGAGTAGGCGGGCGCGACCGGCTCTTGGTGACCGGCCTCGGTCCGGTGGGCCTTGCGGCAGCGATGCTGGGCCGCGCTTTAGGCGCGTCACAGATTATCGGCGTGGACGTGAGCCAAGACCGCATCGACTTGGCGCAAGAACTTGGCCTAGTGGACGAAGCGTTTAGGAGTGACACCGATGCGTTGGACAAGATCAAGGCCGTGACGAACGGCAAGGGCTGCGAAGCAAGTATTGACTGCTCCGGCGCCGGCCTGGCCCGAAGGCTTGCGCTGCAAGGGACACGGCAGTGGGGGCGGTGCGTGTTTGTCGGCGAAGGCGGCGAGGTTCAGTTTGACGTGTCGCCGCTGCTGATCCATCCGCAGATTACGCTGTACGGCTCGTGGGTGACTTCGGTGCCGCACATGGAAGAACTGCTGGAGCGGCTGTCGCGCTGGGACCTGCACCCAGAACGCACCGTTACGCACCGTTTTAGTTTGGACCAAGCGGCGGAAGCGTATAAAGTCATGGACCACGGCCAGTGCGGCAAAGTCGTCATTGTCAGCGAGTAGAACTTGTTGCAGGGCAAAGTTATTGCAGGAACTCAGAGGCGATTTCGTCTAAGCGGAACGGGGTGCCGCTTGCCACGGAAAACACGGTTTCCGCTTCTTCGGACGTGTCTACAACCGTGCCTCGCGCCTGGGCATGGAGCAGGAACAGGTCGTAGAGCGTCGGCTTTTTTAGGGATGTCAGCGCCTGCAGGGACAAGGCAATGCCGCCTAAGTTGCCCTGGACATTGTTCACCCACTTGGGATTGCTTCGGAGGGCCATGTCGCACCAAATTAGCGTTCGGTCCGCGACATCCACCAGCAGCGGAATTGCAATCCGGGACTCCGCCGTCAAATCCAGCCGGTCCTGCACCGTGCGCGGGTCGTAAATCTCCCCCGACTGCGGCTCCAATCGGGACATCCAGCCGGCAAAGCACTCCGGCAGGTCGCAAAACGGCTGCGGCGTGTACCCGCCAAGCGTCATCACGACGCAGCGGATGCCCCGCGCCTGCATCCGGTCCAGCGTGATGTCTATGAATTCGCTTGCGCCATTCGGCGCATCGACAATGTCGCCGCTGTGAACGCCGCCGTCGCACCTGAGCGCGTAGTATGAAACGGCGTCCACATACCGAAAATCGGCGTCAAACAGTGTGGCCGACAAGTCAATATCAGTGCGGTCTTTGCCGTTTCGCCACCACAAAAACAGCCGCAGCACCCGGCAGCCGTCCGGCAGCGGCAGCCGGCTTCCGCGCGGGATCGTGCGAAACGATTTCGACGCCGAGCGGTGAGCAAACGGCACAGGATAGTTCGCCAGTGCGGGGTCCACAAAGCAGCGCCCCAGCGGCGGCAGGGCGCGGAACCGCTCCCGCAGTGCTTCCCGGCAGGCGGCCGCCGCGCGTTCGCAAAGGGCGGCAGGCAGTTCCGGCAAAGTATTCGGCTCCCCGTGCGCTTTCGCCAGGCTGCCTTTTGGAAAAAAGACCCGCAAATCCGAGCCGTCGCGGCGCGTCTGAAAATGTGTCATGGTTTGCAGCAGCACCGGCGTTGAGACTTGGGACGCGACGCCCGCAAACGCTTCCATGCTTTGCTGTTGATGTTCAGGATCAACGCGAAGCAGATGGTCCAAACGCCGGGCGAAGTCGCCGGGGCGCGGCGTCAAGAGCGCAGCGGCCTCAGCGCCGTCCCGGTCTGCCAGCGCTTTTTCGATGCGGCTGTTGAAGGTTGAAAGCGGCAGATCGCTTCGCAGCACGTCAAACGCTTCCGCCGAGCGCGGGTACTGACGCCGGTATTCGCCGGGGTGCAGCTTTTCGCCCAGCCGCACCCAGCGCTTTTTCCAGCGCTGCATATCTTCTGCGGCATTCGGCGCACGCTCCAGCAGGCCCAGCAGGAGCCGCCGCTCCGGGCGCGAAAATGTGCGAAACTTCGTGGCGGCGGCAAGCGACATGTCCCCGCCGCTCAGCGCCGCCGCCAGGCGCAGGATGTCCGTCGCCGTCCGGCAGAAACCTGCGACGAACGCTTCGGTCTGCGTCGTGTGCCGCATCAAAAGCGACGCCAGAAACGCCGCGTTTTCTTTTTGCGGCACCCGCGCCGGGAGCAAGGGCTGAATGCCGTCGCCGTAGGCTGAGGCGAACCAGGTCAAATCTTCGCGGTCCTGCGCCGAAAGCGATATGTTTGCGGACGCGATTTGCCCGAACAGGCCCTCAAACTCAGCTTCCGTGCCGAGTTCAATGACTTGAAGCGTGACAAAGTCCGGCAGCGGCAGCCGCTTGTCGGTAGGGACACGCGGAAACAGCCTGCCGCCGGACAAGTAATGGACGATGGCGTTAAGGTACAAGCGCCCTTCCGTCAGCGCCATGACCTGCGCGGGAAAGTTCGGGTACATCGGCTGGAACGGCTTCCCGGCGCCCTTCACCGAACGCAAGTCCGCAAGGAGCATTTGGTGAAATTGCGTAAGCTGTTCCAGCGTGAGGGAGCGGCAGGCGTCAAGGAGCGGCTGAATGTCGCCGGTCTCGCCATGGACGCTGTCCCAGCCAAACGCGAGGTGCTTGATCGCCGGCGCTGTGCCGATTTCCTCTGCAAACAGCCACCGCCAGCGATGGAGGTCGCCAGGAACGGGCGGCTGGTCAAACAGCAGAAAGTTTCCCCAGTGGAATGTCGGGTTGGACGGCGTTCGGATGACGGTGTAGTCGCCCCGGTCCGCGACTTCGCCGTCAAAGCGCGGAAAGAACAGGTCTGTCTGGTAAGCGAGCGAGCGGATTTGCATAAACTTTAGTATACAGCGAAAAACGCAGCAAATCGGGTATAACAGAATAGTGTATATAATACACAAACAAAAAGAAGGACTTGGCGCATGAACGGCGAAACAAGCTGTCTGCGCCTATCAGGAGGCCAGCCATTATGAAAGCACCTACGAGCCGAAACCGAGCGTTTACTTTAATCGAACTGCTCGTCGTCATCGCCATTATCGCGATTCTCGCCGCCATTTTGTTTCCCGTCTTCCAGCAAGTGCGGAACAAGGCGCGGAACACGCAGGACATGTCCAACCTGCGCCAGATTGGCCTAGCCGCGCAGATGTACGCGGGCGACGCCGACGAAACCTGGGTGCCGGTCGGCGGCTGGAATGACCCGACCGTCACGCCGTTCACCAACCCGAACGGCCCGCACCCGAACCCCAGCGATCCAGATTACAACCAGCCCTGGACCGGCTGGGGCCTGCACCTGCTGGCTTACGGCAAAAGCGCCGCTTTGTTTCATTCGCCCTGGATGCCGGACCACGCTAATTATTTTACCGGAAGCTGTGCAACTTCCAACGGCATGGCGCTGACCAACACTTATGCAATGAACTGGTTTTTGGGGCGCGACGGCTCCTGCAACAACGGTGCGCCGGGATCATGCGATTTTGACCCGACCGACCCATACACGCACACGCCGGACGGCACGCCGCTGACCTCGCCCATCATGCTGGGCCAGATTGAGGAGCCGTCGTCTACGATGGCCTTTTTGCTGAACCAGGCGACCAGCGCTTACGGCAACAGTATCGGCTGCGATTACAACACCCTGGAAGCCGGCGACTACATCAACATGCTGCGCTGGCGGGCGGTTTACAACAACGGCAGCAACATTGCGTTTGCCGACGGCCATGTCAAGTTTTACATCGCCAAAGAAGCCGACTCGACGCTGTGCAACGGTGCGCCGGAGTACAAGATTTACACCTGGACCCAGCGCGGCATTTGGGCTTATCCGGGAATGCCGACATCAAACGGCGGCTATGCCGACGGCCCGATCAATTTAGGATGCCCCTAAAATATGTTCTTCTTGCAGGTGAAAATCTATGTCGTGGGTTGAAATACTGGGGTCGCTGACCGGGCTGGTCTCAGTTTATCTCACAGCCCGGAACAACATTTGGAACTGGTGGTGGGGCGTCGCCAACGTCCTGCTGTTCGGCTGGCTGTTTTTCAGCAGCCGCTTGTACTCCGACGCCCTGCTGCAAATCGCGTACTTTCTGCCGATGCAGTTTTATGGCTGGTGGGTCTGGAAAAAAGCCGGGCCGCGCCATGCCGATGACCTGCCGGTGACGCGGTTGTCACTGGGTGCCTGTGGTTTGATTGTGCTGCTGATCGTCCTCGCTTCAGCAGGCTGGGGCGAGTTGATGCGAACGTACACGAATGCCGCGCAGCCATTTTTGGACGCGACGCTTGCGATGGTCAGCGTCGCCGCGCAGTATCTGGACGCCCGCAAGAAGCTGGAGTCCTGGTGGCTCTGGATCGCCGTGGACGTGTTCTCAGTATTTTATCTTTATCCGAAGCAGCATTTGTATGTCACCACCGGCGTTTATGCGATTTTTCTTGTGATTGCCGTGGCCGGACTGTGGCGCTGGGCGACGCTGGCACGGGAGAAAGAGCAAGCGGCAGCATGAGTATTGTCAAGAGAAGGCCGACGCGCGGGATGGTCCTCGGCAAGTTCATGCCGCCGCATCTCGGGCACAAGTATTTGATTGACTTTGCGGCAGGCTTGGTGGACGAGCTGACCGTGCTGGTCTGCACGCGGGAGCGGCAGCCGATCCCCGGATACCTGCGTTATGAATGGGTGCGGCGCTCGTTCGGCGGCGTCCGGGTCATCCACCACACAAACGAGCTGCCGGATGAGCCGTCGGAAGCCGAAACGCCGGAACAATTTTGGGAGGTATGGCGCACCAGCATTCTTTCCCACTTGGACGCCCCACCGGACTTCGTGTTCGCGTCGGAGCCTTACGGGGTGAAGCTGGCGGAAGTTCTCGGCGCACGGTTCATCCCCGGCGATGCTCCGCGCGCGATGGTGCCGGTGTCAGCAACCGCGATCCGGGACAATCCCGCTCGGCATTGGGACTTTCTGCTGCCCGCCGCCCGGTCCTACTTTGTGCGCCGGGTCGCGATCATCGGCCCAGAGTCGAGCGGCAAGTCTACCCTAGCCAAACATCTGGCCGCGCGATACGACACCAAGTACGTCGCGGAGTATGCCCGCGCATAGCTGGACGCCACTTCTCTGAACATCACGGAAGAAGCCATTATAGCGATTGCGCGGGGCCACCGCGCCTCCGAAGACGCGCTTGCGGAGCAGTGCCGGTCCGCTCTGCTGTTCTGCGACACAGAAGCCTTCATCACCACCCTCTGGTCCCGCTTCTTTTTGGGGGACGCGCCGCCCGAAGTGGAGCGCTTTGCGTCAGAAGACCGTTATGCGCTGTCCCTGGTGACAACAGCCGCCGAAGAATGGGCTGCCGACCCGCAGCGGTTCACCCCAAACTTCGCCGAGCGGGCCGCCTTCAGCCGGGAGTGTGTGCGTGAGCTGGAGCGCTTGGGCCGCCACTTTGTGGTCTTGAACGGCACTTGGGAGCAGCGCACCGCACAGGCGGCAGCGGCCATAGATGTGCTGCTGCGGGAAAGCGAATAGAAACGCGGCAGCATTTGTTTGGCTGCCCGGTACGATTGGATGTTCGGTTTTTGGGTACAATAGTAGAGATAATTCTATCAGAAGCACCCATTCTCAAAGACACAAAGGAACATCCGCCCATGATCGGCCAAAAACGCTCTGCCCTTCTTTGCCTTGCCCTTCCGTCGCTTCTCGCGGCTGCAAGACCCGCCGAGGCATCCCATCACAGCCGCCGCTCGGCGACTGCGACTTTTTACCGGCGCGGCGACAGCAACCCGCACCTTGCCAACGGCGATGACTACGGCAGTCACGGCCCCTGGTTCTGTGCGGTAGACGAGTCGCGGCGCAGCCTGCTCAACCACCGCATCCGCGTCGTCAATACCCGCAATGGCCGCAGCCACATCTTTCTCGTCGCCGACCTCGGACGTTTCCCGCGCGGCAACGTAGACATCTCGCGGGGCGGCTCGGCCCGATTGTCCGGGCGCGGCGGCCCCGACAGCTTCCCCGTGGAATGGCACGACTTGGGCCTTGCGCCAGGCCGCAAGCACCACCGCTGACCGCAGCAGAGATCGTACCCGGTCAATGAGTGCCGGGTATGATCTCTGCCCGCCGCTGAACAATGTTATTTTTTGCAATGATTATGAGACGCGCTTATTCACGCTTTCGGCAGGGATAACGGCAATATATGGCTTTTACGCGCCGCTTCAGACTTGTATGCGTCCGTTTCTCCAGCATTAACGCTAAGACGGCATTCAATTACTTGTTGACAACGCTGCTGATCTGTGATATACTATATTCACGTTCGCAAAAAGAGCGCTGGCGAGAAGCATTTAGCTTCCCGCTTTTTTTATTGCCTGCCCCCTCACGCCGCTATTTTATCTTCACTCAACACAATCTGGCTGTCAAAGAAGCGTTCTTGAAACTGCACGGCGTCGGCGATTTGCCCGGCCGTGTACGAGTGTCCCGCCGGCACGGCGACCAATTTGTCTTCGGCATCGTCCGCCCGAATAACCACGGCAAGGACGACGCACTCAATATAGTCAGCCGGCACACCCACGCCCAGAACATAAACATCTACGGCCATGCCGTCGCCCGAAACAGTGTCCGGCACGAAGCCGTAATTGATGGGATAAACGATGTCTAAATGCCGAGGATGGCGGCTGCCGAGTGGCCGGTCTACCGTGACCGAAACGTGACGGCCCAAATACGCCGTGAGGTCAGGCTTCATCCTGCCTCCGCGCCCCGGAGCCATACAGGAAATAGTTCGGCGTAGACTGCACGTCAAACTGCCAGCCTAATGCGGCGAGTTTTTGGGCCAGTTCTTCGGGCTGATGAAACACTTTGACGATGCGGAACTCACGGCCATCGTTGAGGCGGCGTGTCAGCGTCTCGGCTTCAGTCCCCTCAAGCGTGTGGTCGGCGGCCCCGGAAGTGCTGTCGTACAATGAGTCTACGAAAAAGACGCGGCCGCCCGGCGCGAGGCAGGCTTGCACCAGCGTCCAGAACGCTTGGAAGCGCTCCGGCGGCACATGGGACAGCCAAAAGCCGAAAAAGACGGCGTCATACACGCCGTCCGGCGTCCAATGCAGCAGGTCGGCCTCGGCGTAACGGACTTTGGAGTCGGCAACTTGGGCGCGGTTGATTTCCAGCACTTCCGGCGACGCATCCAGCGCCATGACGCTGTCGGCGCCCCGGACCAAGTGCCGGGTCCACAGTCCCGTGCCGCAGGCCATTTCCAGCACTCGGCCTGTTGGGGCAAAGGCTTCCAGCGCCGCTTTCACTTGCGCGGCTTCAGCAAACCAGCGGGCGTTGGCGTCCGGGCCGCGATCATAGCGGCCTTGCCGCAAAAACCACTGGTCGTATTCCCCGGCACGGGCGCGGTAGTAGGCAATTTGCTCCTGCCAAAGATCAGTCATAGAATTTCCGTTTCTGCAAGCGCTTTTCGCACTGCTGAAATCTGTGGATCGTCCTGCATGGCGTCCAAACGCTGCCAAGCGACCCCTTGCAGCAGGCGATGCGCGGGATCAATGAACGCTTCTTCGGGATCACGGCCCAGCGCGAGGCCGGTCAAGTCTTCAGCCGCCATGAGAAAGCAGAATTCCGGGCTGGCATCATCGCCGTAGGTAGTTGCAAACAGCAAGCGCACGGCCTGCGCCCGCAGGCCGGTTTCTTCCCGCATTTCCCGCACCGCCGCTTCGGCAGGCATTTCCCCGGCTTCCACCGCACCGCCCGGCAGGGTCCAGTAGGCACGGTCCGGCCCGACATGCCGGACCATCAAAACGGAGTCGCCGTTTAGGAGTGCGCCGCAGGCGCGGGGACGAATCATCGCGGGGTTTCTGTTCTCAATGCGCCGGTGGCCTGGCGCACCGCCCAAGCCTGGCTTTCATGCGCCAGTTTGCTTTGTGCCTCGGATGGGGTCAGCCAGCGCAGGACATGACCCGGTTCCATAGGCGCAATGGCCGCAGCAGCCACGCTTGCTTGGAAGAACGTGCATTCTTTGCGAATGCCGTCTTCGTTGCCGGGCGTATAAACATACTGCACCGCTTCACCGATATTTTTCAGCGTGCCGACTTCCAGGCCGCATTCTTCCCGAACTTCTCGACGCAGCGTTTGGGCCGGCGTTTCCTCGCCTTCCGCCCCGCCGCCGGGCAGAAAGCCGCCGCGCGGCGTTTCCATCACGGCAATTTCTCCCTGCGCGTTCACAAGAAGGGCATACGCGCCGGGGCGCGGCACATACCGCCGGCCCGCGAGGCGCTGCCCAAACTCAGGCACAGCCGTCATTGCTCCCGCGCTGTCCTCCAAATACTGGGTTAAGTTTTGACGCGCGGTTTGCTCTAAAGCGTCCGGGTACTCGAACCCAAGCCGCGCCGCCAGACGTCGCCCCACCGCCGCGACTTCGTTTCGGTTGGCTTCAATGGCCCCGACGATCTCGGCGCGGCTGGTGCGTGCCGACCCCAGCACTTCCAGGCTGTGCGCTCCAAATACTTCCGTGACGGCCCGCATCATCGGCGTCAGGGTATGGATCGTCGGACGCAGGCTGCTCTGGTCCCGGCCTGTCGCTTCCACAAACCAGAGCCGCAGCAGGACCGGCTGCTCTAAAGCCAGCCCCTGCAAAATCATCAGGTCCAAGTGACGGAACAGCATTCGGGTATGCTTGTGCGAGCCGATCCAAAACTGCGTGATTGCCTCCAAAATCGCCTGTGGGTCAGCGGCCCCCGCTTCTTCCACTTCCGGCAGCGCCGCCGACGCCAGCAAAGTCCCAAAAGCATCATCGCGGCAGCCCAAAACAAGCGTCACATCCTGCGGCGGGTCGCGGTCCACGCTTTGGACCAGCAGGTCTATGATCACGCCGTCCGCCAGCAGCGCTTGATGCAGCACGGTCCTATCCCAGCGTAGGGCATGGACACCGACGACGGTTTCTCCAATCAGCGCCGACAGCGCCGCCATGCCCGGTTCCAGCCACTCCGGCAGGGCGTCGGGGCTAACCGCCACGCGCAGGTCAATGTCGCTGTGCGCGTCGGCCTTCCCGCGTGCGATGCTGCCGCCGAGCCACAACGCAAGGACCGTGCTGTCCGCCCACAGCCGCGTTGCGATTCGTGTCAAGACCGCGATTTGCGGCAGATCCGGCAGGGTGTCCAATGTCAATGCTTTCATGAATTTGTTGGCCTTTCTTGGAATTGGGCTTTCTCTGAATTGGTGATGCCGTAAAGTCCCCGCCGTGAACGGCAGGTCTAGAGGCGCAGACGCCAACCGCACGGTGTGCGGAAGAAAGAATGCCATCCGTCATAATCTTCCGGTCGCAGACCGGTTGGCGCTTCGCCGCCAGACCTGCCGTTCACGGCGGGTCTTCATGCTCAGGTCTTCATGCTCAGGTCTTCACAGCGGGTTTATATTCTTCATCCGTTTCTTCCCAGCGCGAATGTAGCGTCCCCTCCTGGTGATGCTGCTTCTGATTTTCAATGTAAGCAATTACGGATTTGATCTGGTTGGGGCCGACGCTGAACACTCCGTACCCTTCTTGCCATTGAAACGGCAGTTCGGGTGATAGCCGGTCATGAACAAAATGCGACGAGACGCCTTTGACCTGGTTCATCAGCTTTGAGACTGCAAGGTGGGCCGGTAGCTTGAGACAAAGATGAACATGATCCGGCATTCCACCAATTGCCAAAATGGTGCAACCGAGACGCTGCGCTTCGCTGCCGATGCACCGATAAACAGCCCGTTCAATCGCAGGCGTAACGAACGCCTCACGTTTGAGCGTCGCCCAAACAACATGTAAATAAATCTCCGATTTGCTCTGCCGCATTTTTGGCCTCCCTGCTTCATTCTGCTTCCTGCACTCTTGTTATCTTCTGCTATTCTTCCCGGTCGCAGACCGGTTGGCGTCTGCGCCTCTAGACCTGCCGTTCACGGCGGGGACTTCACGGCGGGGTTCTTTTTGCTTCCTCGCTACTTCCTCGTTACAGTCAGTGTACCTCATGCCGCCGCCTCTTGACAGCGTCATTCGGGCGTGGTAGCATGGCGAAAATTATGTTTTCCATCACCCACAAAAACGCAATGCGCTTTTTCACGTCCGGCAGCTTTTAAGGATGCCGGAAAACACAGCGCTGGTCTTTCTGCCGCAATGGGAGCGGTACAATCAGCCGCCGAAGATTGTCACGCTGGGGCATTACTATCCGAAAACAAAAGTGGCTGCCGCGAAAAGCCTTGTCCAAGAAGCCAGACCGCAGTACGGCACGGGCAGCGGAGCGGACATGCGGGTCATGCGCGATCATCTTGCCTGGACACGGCTTTTGGACGCCCTCAGCCGCGAGCGCAAGTGGCCGCTGAAGCGGCTGTACGAGCAGATCAATCCCATGCTCGCGCCCGGCGTCGCCATCGCCGTCGTGCCGCCGCACCGGGCGTATCAGGCGTTCTGGCCGCTGCGGACTCTGGCGCAGATGCTGGCGGCGGAAGCGGAGCGGGTGGACGCGACAAGCTGCCTGGTGCGCCATACGACCATCCGGCGCATCATTTACGGCGGCCCATCCACCCGCACCCTGCTCCGGCTGACAATCGGGGTGGTATACGCCATGCGGGTTCAGGGCCGTAGATTCCTGCTGGTGGACGATATCGCAAAAAGCGGCGCAAGCCTGGTCGCCTGCCGGGAGTTGCTGGCGGAAGCCGGAGCCGGCACGGTTCAAGCGCTGGCGCTGGGCAAAGTCATCGTTGATGTTTGAGACTTCTGCAAAGACAGGAACATCTTTCGTTCTTGCTCCGTCATGGGAGGTAGCGCAGGCAGGAAGATTCAACTCGCCTGGCGAACTAACGGCTTAGGAGAAAATCTTATGACACTTTCAATAACGAAGGGACTGGCGCTGTGCGGCGTCTGCACCCTGCTTGCCGGTCTTGGAACCGCCGCATCCGCCCAGGGCGGTTATGGCGGCGGCGGCCAGTACCATCATGGCCCGATGCACCATGCCCGGCAGGCAGTCCTGCGGCAGAAGGCCGACTACGCCCGCGCCGTCGCAAGCGGCCATTACGGCGCAGCCGAACGCGCCCATCTGCGGGCGCAGTCCATCCGCCGCCATGTCCGCGCCCGCCGCGCAATGCACCAGGACGGCCAGGGCAATGGCTTTGGCGATCATCGCTACCAGGGCGGCCAGGGCAACGGCTTCGGCGGCGATCATCGTGACCAGGGCAACAACCGCGACCAGGGCAACAACCAGGGTCTTTAAGAACCTTGCTCGGAAACAATTGACCCTCTCCTTGCTTAAGGAGAGGGTTATTGCTTGTTGTGGGGTGAGGTTCTTTCCGCCCGGTACTTCTTGATCCCCTGCAAAAGTGGCGGGCATTGCCCAATCGCCTTATGCTTGCGAAACCCCTCCCTTATCCGGTAGCCGCTTGCCATATGGCGGGCCATGTGCCAGTGTACCGCTAGGGGCGCGTGACGCATCTTCCCACCGACTTCCATGCCCTGCGCTTCCATCCACCCCACCACCTGCGGGTTGCGGCTCAGAACATAAACATGACGCCTCCGCGCCTGCGCCCGATCCCAGGCCGCTTGGAACAAAGCACGTCCGACCCCGCGCCCCCGAAAGTGCGGCAGGACACACAGCGCCGCGATTTCCGTCCAGTTCTGATGCAAATCCGCGCTGAAGCAGACGCCCGCGAACCGCTCGTCTTCTTCCCCGACATAGACATCCGACAGCCGCGTCAGCTCCCGCACCGTGTACCCCAAAATGTTCGGCGTGTCTTTGAGCGCTAAATGTACCTGCCCGGCTTCCGCCAGCGTCAAAGGCCGGTGATTGATGTCAGTCATACCCACCCATTCCCCACCGCCCCGCCAATTCCTGCCTGCCCTGCTCTCTTGGATTCTTCTACTTCTCAAACTGCATGGGCCAGGGTTCGCCGGGAAAGACGGGCCATGTCTCGCCGCTTGTTACGGACGGCGTGAAGGGCAAAAATGTGTTGCCGGTAGAGTGGAACCAATCGGCAGTTTGTTCCCCAGCGATTCGCGCAACGGAGCCGTCCGCTCTCAGGACAACGTAAGTAACCCCAACAGCATAGCCCTTGTAAGGCTGACTGGCTTCCCCGCTGCGACCATGATTGTCATCGTAAACAAGGACCGAAGACGGTTCCGGCTTAATGACGGCGTCCGGCAGCCCGTGCTGATCGTCATAGCTTATCATGTCATTCACGCGGTAGTGGTAATCCAGCCGAAGCAGGCCGGAATGCGGCGCAGGTGTTGGCAGAGTCTCGTTCGGGCAGTGGTAGATGTCCGGATCATGGGCGTAGACCAGCAGTAAATCGTGGTCGGCTTGCTCTGCGGCGGGCAGGGCACTGGCATCAAAGAAATGCAGAGGCAATATGCCGCTGTTGTCGTTCTGGTACATCTGGATTGCCAAGCCAATTTGATGCAGGTTGGACTCGCAGACGGTTTGCCGGGCGCGTTCCCTGGCTTTGGCAAACACCGGGAACAGCAGAGCGGCGAGCAGGCCGATGATGGTAACAACGACGAGCAGCTCAATCAGCGTGAAGCCCTTTTTCAGACTCCACCCAACACCCAATAATGGGGGAGCAAGAGTAGGGGCAGGTCCCCGTGCCTGCCCTTCTTGTCTGGGCTGCCCTTCTTGTCTGGGCTGCCCCCATAAAGAGGGCGCGGCAAGCAGCGCCTCTACAGGTTTCGTTCCTAATCTTGTTCCGGCTCCTACTCCGGTTCCCCCATTACTGGGGGCTAGGGGGACTCTGGTCATTCTATTCTCTCTTTTAGCGGCGTCAGTGGGATGCCGGGCGGAAGCGGTGCAGGCGGAACTGGCGGCGCAGGGCGGCGGTGACGCTAGCAGTGAGGCAGCCGGCGGGGAGCCAGAACCCAAGCTGGAACGCGGCGAAGGTCAAAACCTCGGTGTGCGGGCGAAGGGTCATGCCGACGGCGGCGGCGGCAAGCGACAGAACGCCGATGGCGCGGCAGACGCCGGGCAGGGTGCGGGAGTCCATGCCCAGGCCGGTCAGGAAGCCGGCGGCGAGGGGCGCAGCCACGGCGCAGCACTGCACCCAGGGCATGAGGGCGGCTTCGGCGGGGTCTAAAATGCACGTTTCCAGGCCGAGCAGGCAGGCCACGGAAAAGACGCCGAACCAGCCGAACGCCCGCAGCATGGCGGCGTCCCCGAAGCGTACCAGGCGGCGTGAGGCGGTCGCGCCGAGGCAGGTGTCGGCCCAGCGCTGGCCGACGGCCCAGGGTTCGCCGTATTCTTGGAGCGCCCGCAGGACGGCGTCTTCAGGCGCAAACCCTTCGGCCTCAAAGTCTTCGGCCAGGGCGTAGAGATGGTCGGCGGCTTCCAGGCGCAGGCGGCGGCGCTGGGCATAAGGCGCGATGCCGAGCAGCGGCGCACATAGGTAGTCCAAGTAGTCTTCGATTCGGGCTTCCGCAAACGCTTGGTCAAAGATGCTGTTACGCGGGCTGTTCATCAGTGCTTCCTCCGGTGTTTGCGCCGATGATCGTGTCCATCGCACGGGCGAAAGTTTTCCAAGCTTCGACCCGGCGGGCAAGCTCCACCCGACCCGCTTCGGTGATGGCATAAACGAGCCGAGGACGCTCCCCAGCCTTGTGCCGCCACTCGCCGGATACTAAGCCGTCGCGCTCTAAAGCGTGCAGGACTGGGTACAGCGTCCCCTGCTTGAACTTCAGGGAGTCGCCGGTGCGCTTGTTGATGCCTTGCGCGATGGCGTAGCCGTGCTGCGGCCCGGCGGCGAGGGCGGACAAAACCAGCGTCGGCACATTGCCGCGCAGCAGCTCACTGTCGGTAGTCATGGTTGCTTTTAGCCTTTCGTCATATTATATTCTATGGCGCAGTATATGTCAAGCGCAAAATCTTGGCATACAAATTAGTTTTTGCGGTAATTTGTTTAACTTTTAATGGCAATGATTATCAGCGAACTTCATGGTACAATAAATCAAGTTCCTGTATTCGTGTCCGCGAAAGACGCTCATGCCGAACACTACCGACCAAAATTTTCCGATGCCTCAGCCGGACAAAAACACGCTGGTTCAAGGCGTCGAGCGCGTTGTCGAAGCCAACAAGTACCTGGCCGCCAACAACCAGCAGCTTGCGGAAACAAACGAGCGGCTGACGGAAGACAACGGCGTGCTGGCCGAGGACATTGGGCAGCTTGCGGACGCCAACGCGCGATTGTCGGAAACCGAGCAGCGGCTGCGGCTGGCGCTGGAAAGCGGTCAGCTTGGGGCATGGGATTTGGATATTGCGACGCACCATTATCTGGAAATCACCGAGATTTGGAAGCGGAACTTCGGGCGGCCCGATATCGGCGACGACATTACGCAGGACGAGTTTATTTTGCTGCTGCATCCCGACGACCGCGAGCATACGCGGGAAGCCGCCGCAAACGCAATCCGCGACCGCCATGACTACAGCGCGGAGTACCGCTGTGTTTGGCCCGACGGCAGCGTGCATTGGATGGGCGCCCACGGCAAGCTGCTGTATGACGCGCAGGGCAACCCCAAGCGGCTCATCGGCGTCACCCAGGTGATTGACGAGCGCAAACAAGCCGAAGAAGACCGTGAGCGCGAGCTGAAGCGTGTGCGGGACCTGGCCGACCGGGACCCGCTGACGGGCCTCTTGAACCACCGCGCGTTTTACACCTGCTTGGACGAAGAAACGGCGCGGGTCACGGCCCAGGGCATCAGCTTGTCTGCCGTCATGCTGGACATGGACAGCTTCAAGTTCTTCAATGCCGCCTACGGCCACGCGGTCGGCGACCAAGTGCTGCGGCAGGTCGCGGGCCGGCTCCAAGCGCTTTGCCGCCCCCAAGACACGCTGGCCCGGTTCGGCGGCGATGAGTTTGCGCTGCTGCTGCATGAAAAAAACGGCACGCCCCTGGCGGAAATCGAAGCGCGGCTGCGGACAAGGCTCGCGGGGATCACATTTCAGCCCGACGGGCAGGCGTCGCCGATCCCGCTGACGGTTTCCATCGGCGCGGCGCTGTTTCCGGCGGAAACCGAGGACAAGCTGCGGCTGATGAAGCTGGCGGACGAGCGCCTGCTGCGCTCCAAAACCGGCACGTCGCACGACACGCCGGCGGACCATGTCCGGCGGGCACTGGCGCATGTGGACGGCTTTTCCATGCTGGACGCGCTGGTGACGGCAGTAGACAACAAAGACCGCTATACGTCGCGGCACTCTGAGGACGTGATGGAATACGGGCTGCTGATCGCACGGGAGCTGGGCATTGAGGAAGCCGCGCAAAGCACAGTCGCCGTGGCCGCCCTGCTGCACGATGTCGACAAAATCGGCGTTCCCGACGCCATCCTGCGAAAGCCCGCCAAGCTGACCCCGGAAGAGTTTCTTGCCGTCAAGCAGCACCCGCAGATGGGAGCCGTCATGGTGTCGTCGGTGCCGGGGCTGGAAAATACGCTGGATGCGGTGCGCCACCACCACGAGCGCTGGGACGGCGCAGGCTACCCGGCGGGCCTGCGCGGCGAGGAGACCCCATTGATCGCACGAATCATG
>CAXTRL010000019.1:18397-20440 GCA_964246575.1 uncultured Armatimonadales bacterium | reverse complement strand
GCCGAATATCCTGAAGCCCCGCCAAGCTGCCGCGCATATGGCCCGCACGCCGGGTCAGCGCAAACGAATACGCGCGGTTTGCGATGGCGCGTCCCTGCCGGACCAACTTCTGCTCCGGCGGCAGATACCAGTCGTTCCACAGCAGCGTGTTCCGAGCGCCGTAAAAGTCCATGCGGTAGAAGCTGCGCCCAACATTGGTCGCCATGTGGGCAATCTCAAACCCATAAAAGCGGCGGCAAAGCAGCCCTTTTTGGAACGCCCGCACGGCGATCTCGTTTTCTTCGCCTTGATGAATTAGCTCACCCTTGTAGCCGCCGAGTTCCAAAAACCGCTTCCGGTCCAGCAAGTGGGCGCAGCCGACAAACGAGCGCACTTGATGCGGCAGGTCCGCCGGGGCGTCTTCCGCTTGTTTCCCTTCGGGCAAGGTGCCGTTATGGGGGCCGCAGATGGGAAACCCGAGGCAGAAATTATCGGAAAGCGACTCGGCATACGCCACCGCCGCTTCCAGCGACCCGCCGACCGGGAACGAATCATCGTCCAAGCTGAGGTAGTATTTGGCGTCCATCGCTTCCGCGATTTCGTTGCGGCGAATAATATAGCCGCGCGAATGGTCAAACCGCTTGATTTCCGCCCCGGAGCAGAGCGCGGTGACGTCAAACGGAGCGGGCGCGTCCGAATGGTCGTCAAAAATCACGATCCGCATCTCGCCGAGGCCGAAGTCACGGATTTTTTCCAGCGTCAGCTTGAGATCGTCCCAGCGATTTTTTGTGGCGATCCCAATTTGAACAAGCGATAACGATTTCTGCACGCCTTATTATACCTCTTAACTGGCCGCGAGTTAACTGATGGCCGGACGCGAACCGGCGGCAGCGCGGCGCTCCATTGCCCGCAGGTAGCTGGCTTCCTGAAGCGCTCCGACCCGGCTGAGGCTGTACTGGTCCAGCGCCCGCGCCCGCGCCGCCGCGCCGAGCTGCATCCGCTCTTGAGGGTTTTGCAGCAGGTCTACCACGGCCCGCGCGATGTCGGCGGGCGAGCGGGGCGGCACCAGCCGGCCAAAGTATTCCGTGCCGTCACGCAGCATTTCCGCCATGCCGCTTGGGTCGGTCGCCACCACGCCGCGCCCGGCGGACATCGACTCGAGGCAAGTGTAGCCGAAGCTTTCCCACAGGCTTGGAAAAACGCAAATGTCGGTTCCTGCCAAAAGCGCCGGGATTTGGGATGCCGGGACCGGGTCCAAAAATTCCACCGAGCGCGTATGCGCGGCCAGCTTTTGCGCGAGAAACGCTTTCATGTCCGTGCGGGGGCGCGGCGCCCAGAGGGACCGGCCCACAAACCGGAACCGGGCGTCGGGGCATTCCCGCAGGATCAGCGGAATGGCGTCCGCCAGGTCCACCACCCCTTTGCGGATTTCCAAGCGCCCGTAATACGTCACGACGTTTGTGCGGGTTTCGGTGGGGATTTGAAGCAGGCTTTCATCGGGCGTGAAAAAAAGCGGAAAAAAAGAAACTTTCTTAGGGTCCAAGCTCCAGTCGCGCAGCACGGTCTCGCCGACGGCATGGGACGGCGCGGCGATTTCGTCGGCTTCCAAGCAGCAGTCGCGCTCCATGTCTTCTTCCGGCTTGTAGAAAACAAAAGGCTTTTCGCCTTTAAAGACGGATTTTGCGGCGGCCAGCGTGTGCCGCAGCGGGCCGTAATGCGACGTGTTCATGGAGCGCAGCAGGTAGCAGGGCGTGTGCAGCTTGATCACCAGCGGAATGTCCGGCACGGCCCGGATCGCGCCGCGAGCTTCCGCCAGGTAGTCAGGGCCTTCCAGAACGTCAAACGCCGCGCGTTGATGCCTTTGAGTAAAAACAGGCGCGATTTGGGCGGCGAACCCAAGCGGGTCTTTCTTGTGAGAAGTCACGGCTTGGATTCGGTGGACCAGAATACCATTCTCGTTTTCCGTGCCGGTGCGCGTCTTGCTTCCGGCAAAAACTTCCACTTGATGCCCCCGGCCGGACAGCAGGGAAGCGGCCTGCTTGACATAAGTGGCGATGCCGCCGA
>CAXTRL010000019.1:15751-18297 GCA_964246575.1 uncultured Armatimonadales bacterium | reverse complement strand
CCCCGGCCGGACAGCAGGGAAGCGGCCTGCTTGACATAAGTGGCGATGCCGCCGAAGGCGGTATCCGGCGGATACTCGTAGCTGATAAAAGCGATGTGCATAAATACGATACAGCTTCCATGCAAAAATCATGCCAAGTGGACAAAACCGTGCCAAGTGGACGGCGGCGCAGTGGCCGCCGTCCGCCGGCACGGTTTCTAGCTGGCACGGTTTCTCGCGGGCATTGTTAATGCGCGGCGGTCGCAGCCTGATTGGTGATCCATCCGGTGTAGTAGTTGAAGTTGTACTCGGCCGGATTGGCGATGATCGGCTCTGTGCTGGTTTGGGACAAAACTGCTCTTCCTCTGCGAACAAGCTGGAAAGCCTGCGTGCCGACCTGGAAAGGAACACGGGTATTGCCGATGCCTGCCGGAACCGGATAAGAAAGAGTCTGCGTGCCGGTCGTGACGATAAGCGTTGCCGGAGCGGTCAGTAGGGTCGTCACATAGATCATGTCTTGAGCGCTGCCGTTGAAGGAAGTCACCGGGCCGAATTGGTCATGGGTCGCCACCGCGTTCTTCGGATGGGTGCGGTAGCAGTAGCACAGGGAGTCCGAAGTCTGGGCCGGCTTCACGCCGGTCTTGTACCAGTTGATGTAATACTGGTTGAGCTTCAGGATGCCGGCGTGGGACTTGTAGAAGCCGAGCGCGGAATGGGCTGCATACGGCCAGTACTTGTTGACATCGTCAATGGGAGACCAGTAGGTGGCTTCGTCGAAGTCGTTCCAAGTGAAGCATCCGACCCAGTTCGGCTTCTGCACGTTGATGATGGCGTTCCACTGCGCTTCCACACCTTCTCCGCCGGTATACTCATAGTAGCAGCGTCCGGCAGAAGTCTGGCGGCTGGCCCAATACTGCGGCAGCACGCCGCCCCAAGTGGTCAAGCCGGCAGCTTTAAGCTGAGCCGCATAGTTGTTCGCGATGGTGAAAAGCGACGTGCCGGGGGCCGTCGGAGCTTCAAGGCCGCCGCTGTAAACTGCGCCGTCGGCAAGCCCGGCATCAAGCCCGCTGATTTGCGTGGCAATAGCGCCCGGCGTGTTGCCGATGTATTGTTTGCCGTCCGGCGTGGTCGTGAAAAAGAACGGAATAAAGTACGGGTTGATGCCGGCGGCCCGCAGCGGCTGAAGCACCTGCGTGTTCCAGCTTGCTTTGGCTGACGCATACCCGCCGCCTTCGCCGCCCCAGGTCGTCAGGACCGGGCGGGAAACGGCCGCGCCGCCGACCGTTTGCTGGACATGCCAGTAGTAGGGGTTGTTGGCATAGGCGGTCATCATGGCCGTCACTTCGGGGAACGACATTCCGGTCATGTCGGCGGAAAAAAACAGCTTGAAACCGCTGTTGAGCGCCTGCGCCGCCTGGAACATCGCCTGCACGTTCCACTTGTAAATCCCGTCGTTCCAGCTTCCGAGGTTGAGCTGGAAGCCGTCAATGCCGGCGGCCTGCGCGTCTTGAATGTCCCGTTCGTAGCCGGCGACGGAGCCGCCGTAGTCCCGGTTGCACACCATGTAATGCGCGAAGACCATCCGGGGGAACGAAGACGAGGTCTGAAGAGCGGCTGTACCGCCTGTGACTGATTTAGGGCCGGAAACGGCGGACTTCGCATGTGCCTTGCCTGCGGCAAGCGCTTTCAGCGCCGCCAAGCCGGCGGGGGTGTATTTGGCTTTTTTGGCGGAAGCGGCACTTCGCGCCGGAAGCGCAGCCGCTTCCACGGGCATGGCCGCCGCCGAAACGGCTTCCGAAGAACCTTCTTCCAAAACAACTTCCACCGGAGCACCCGAAAGCGTGTCTCCCAGCGCATTCACGGCTTCCTGAGCACGCGATAGGGTGCGGAACGGGCCGCCGCTTTCGTCCCGGCTCGGCGTCAGGCCATCGCAGGAGTCGCTGCCGTCCGGCGAAACATAAAAGCGGGCAATTCGCTTGCTAGGGCCGTTTGCGAAATCTTCTGCGCTGAGTGCATCAATCTGCTGCGACATCGTGGCAGTGTAAATCAGCACTGTCCGCTCGGAGTCTGAATGCCAGATCACCGGGCAGGTGGGCGCGGACGAGAACCAGCGGCCGAGAAAATCCTGCGCCGGGCAGACGCTGGGGTCCACAACGACTTCCACCGGGCGGGTCAGGCCGGGGTCGGCCAGTGCGGAAACCGCCGCCTGAGCATGAGCCAGGGTTTGGAACGGGCCACTGCCGCCGGAAATGGTGGGCGACTGGCCCGACAGCGCGTCGCTGCCCTGGGGCGAAACGTACAAATAGTCAATCGCCGCCGTGTTCTGATTGGACGCCGCAGTTTGATCGGCGGATTGGGCGAAGGACGGTGCGGCTCCCGGCAGCAACAGGGCAGCGCAGGACGCGGCGAAAAGCAGCGTTTTGTTCAGGCTGCTGGTATAAGAAATGTGTGTTGGCACAGTGTTAAGTCTCCGATTAAAAGTTCTAATCATTTGTTAAGGCCGCTCAAAGTGAGTGACACTCCAACAATCGGCACATTTTTTCCGCGCATGTATACAGGTTTTTCCC
>CAXTRL010000019.1:0-15651 GCA_964246575.1 uncultured Armatimonadales bacterium | reverse complement strand
AGCCGGGACCAGGCGCTGCTGCTTACCAACGCCGTCGCGCAGTCGTTTGTCCAGTGGAAAACAGAGCAGGCCCGCAAAGACGTTCAAGCGACCATCGCCCGGCTGGTCCCGCGCGTGGACGGCGCCCGCAAGAAGATGGACCAGGCCATGACCCGGCAGCTTGCTTATCAAAAAGGGCATGACATTTTGGACTCCGGCTCCCAGGCAAGAATTGGGATTGAGCGCCTGACCACCCGGACTGAAGCGGTCGCAAACATTCAGCAGGAACTGGACGCCCAGCAGACCACCACGGACTCCCTCAAAGCGCAGCTTGACGCGCAAAACAAGAGCATCCAAACCACCGGCCCGCGTGATGACGCGCTGACGGCGACGCTCAGTTCGCGCTTAAGCGACCTGAAAATTGCCCGTGCCGACCTGGCCCGGCGCGTCACTCCCGCTTATCCCGGCAAGCTGCCGCTGCTGGACCAGCAGATCAAAGACCTTCAAACCCAGCTTGCCGCCGCCGTGAAAGCCACTCAAAACGGCAGCAACCCGACACTGGGAGCACAGGCGAACTTGCAGCAAAGCTACCAAACGGCGCAAATCCAGCTTGCGACAATCCAGAAAAGGCTCCAGGACGCCGTCGCGCTGAAAAACCAAGCCCAGGCGGCCATGACCCCGCTGGTCGAGACCGGCTCAAGCTACAACGCGATCGCGGGCCAAGCCAAGGAAGCGGCGGATTCTTATTCCGGCCTGGAAGAAGCTCTGCGCTCGGCGCGGCTGCGGGAAAACCAGATCAACGGCGACATCCAGATTACCCAGTCGGCGGTCGCGCCGGAGCTGCCTTCCAAGCCGAACGTCGGGCTGAACACGCTGATGGGCGGCCTGCTCGGCCTTTTGGCGTCCCTTGCGCTTGTGTTCATCATTGAACAAATGGACCGGCGGGTGCGAACGGAAGATCAAGTGGAGCGGCTGGGCAGCGGCCCGATTTTAGGCGCTTTACCGCGCTTGTCCCGGTCAGCGCTGTCGCTGCTGGACCGCAAGCAGCTTCCGATCCCCGTGGCGGAGTCGTACAGCCTTGCCGGCGCGAACCTGCTGCGGGTGCTGGGTGCGCCCCAAGCGGGGCAGGGCCGGATTGTCATGGTAACAAGCGCCCAAGTCGGGGAAGGCAAGTCGCTGACGGCGGCGGAACTGGCCCGGTCCCTGGCCCGGTCCGGCAAGCGGGTCATTTTAGTAGACGCCGACATGCGCCGCCCTGCGCTTTCCACGCTGTTTGACAACGGCTCCGAGGAAGGGCTGATTGAAGTGCTTTCCGGCAAAGTGCTGGTGGATGATGCGCTGGTGGCCTCGGAAACGCCGAACTTGTCGGTGCTGTTCAATTCTTCGCCGCGCGTGAACTCCGCCGACATCATTGTGTCGCCCCACATGACGAACTTTCTGCAAATGGTCCGCAGCCGGGCCGACGTTGTCGTGCTGGACACGCCTTCCTGCACGGTGGTAGACCCGCTGCTGCTGGCCCCTTCGGTGGATTATGTTCTGCAAGTCATTGATCTGGGCCGGGCGAACGAAGACGCCGTCAACAGCACATCAAGCGTTCTGTCCGGGCTTGCCCCGCTTGGCCTGTTTATCAACAGGACCAGCAAAAAGAACGCTCCGGCTTACGAAGTCGCGCGGTCGTTTGCGGCAACCCAGGTGCAGCCCGGCCTTCCCCTCGGAGCGGCGGCGTTCCCGTCCAACCACACGCTGATGATGTTCCGCAACACGTCGGGCTACACTCCCGGCCACTTGAACGGCACTGACCCGCTGGCGGACGCCGGGCCGGACGCGCATGACCTGGCGATCCCGCTCAACCGTGAGGAGCATTAAATGGCGAGCCGACAAGTAAGGCTGCCGTCAAGCGCTGCAATTAGCCTGCTGACTTGGCCGGGCGTGATGTACCTGTTTTTGGCAGGCGTCGCGCTGGTGTACGCCCCGATTATTCTGGACGCCGCCCACCAGTGGCTCACCAACGACAGCTACGCGCATGGGATTTTTATTTTCCCGGTGTCCATTTTTCTGCTGTGGATGGGGAAAGACAAAATTCAGGCTGCGCCGCGCCGGCCGGAAGCCTGGGGGCTGGTGCTGATCTTGGTTGGCCTGCTTGGCGCAATGGGAAGCTACCTGCTGCAAATCAAGTACATCGGCATGTGGTCGCTGATCCCTACCCTCGCCGGCGGGATTTTCGCCCTGCACGGGCGGCAGCTCTGGAGAACAGTCCAGTTTTCGGTCTGGTTCCTGCTGTTCGCGGCCCCTATTCCCAACTCGTTTTTGGGACCGCTCACGGGGCAGATCCAAGGCTACAGCTCCACCGGCGCGGCGATGATCATGTCCACGCTCGGCTACCCGGTCATTCAGCACGCCAATGTGCTGCAAGTGCCGAACGCAACCCTGGAAGTCGCGACCGCTTGCAGCGGGTTTCACAAGCTGATCAGCTTGCTGGCATTCGCTGCGATTTACGGGCATCTGTTTTTGGACAGCGTTTTGAAACGCTCCCTGCTCTTGTTTATGGCGCTGCCGATTGCGCTGCTGGTGAATGTGCTGCGGATTTCCGGCCTGGTCGCCGCCGCGATTTACGGCGGCTTGCCCGGCCTGCACGCCCTGCATGACCCGGCGGAGTATGTCGCCATCGGTCTTTCGTTTGTTTTGTTTGTGCTGGTAGGAAAGAAGATTGGATGCAAAACGCTCGATTCCTTGCCCTTAGCGGCTGCGTGATGGTGTTCGGCGTCGCTGCGCTTCAATATGCCGTCGGACCGCTTCCCGTGCCGCAGCCGCGCCGGCTTGCCGTCGACACGTTCCCAAGCCGCCTGGGCTTTTGGCAGGGCGGGGCCATTGCGCCGGTGGATGCGGACATTCAGGCCCGGCTGCCGACGTCGGCCATTATGGACCGGGTTTACTCAACGGCGACCGGGCGGTCAGCGGATGTCATGCTGGTGACGGCCTCCGACAACCTGGACATCCACAATCCCAAAGATTGCTTCCCGTCGCAGGGATGGCGCCTCACCAATAGCCACACCGAAATCATTCAAGGGCAGCCCGTGACGATTATGGATGCCCAGCTTGACGACCGCAGCATGAAGGTGCTGTACTGGACGACCGGGACGTTCCTGCCGCCGCCGCCGCGCTCCGTGCTGGCGCAAAAAGCGCTGTCGCTGCGTGCCAAGTTCGTGCCGAGCCATGAGTCCGTTTCGCTGTTTGTCCGGCTGATGATGCCGCAGGGGCCGCAGGCGGAAGAAGAAATTACTCAGCTTGCCGGACAAGTCATGCCGCCGGTGCATTCTTTAGTGCAGTCCGCTCGAAAGCCCGGCGAACAAGTTTCCGCCCTGCCGGAGCCGGAGCGTTTAAAGTCTAGAAATTACGAAGTCAGGAAGGATATTATTCGCAGTGATGCAAGAACCGTCCGCTGCTGATGGCAGCCCGTCAACGAGTGGCAGCCCAACAGCCAATGCCGACCCCGCCTTGAACTTGCCGCAGAGGCCTGCCGCCTCGTCGCCGCAGGACTCGCTGCCGCCGATGGACACCCTGCCGCCGTTTCCGCAGGCGCGTACCCCGGAGCCGGCGGCGAAACGGAAGCCGCTGAAAATGCCGCTTTGGCTGCTGGCTTCCATTCCGTTTCTCATTGGCGTCGTGATCGGCGTCCTCGTCATGCACCAGCGTGCCCAGACGCAGACCATCGTAGTGTCGGTCAACGGCGCCAAGATTACCCGCGATGACCTGTTCAACCACATGCAGGACGTCGTCGGCGCACAAACCGTTCACACCATGATCCAAAACATTTTGCAGCTTCAATTCGCGCAAAAGAAAGGGCTGGCCCCGACCGATGCCGAAGTGGACGCCGAGTATGCCAAAATGAGCAAGCGTCCGGGCTTCGCGCAGGCCCTGGCCCAAAGCGGCATGTTGGAGGGCGACTTCAAGTATAACCTGCGTGTTCAGCTTGCGGAAACAAACGTCATCACGCAGGGGGTAACGGTGACGGAAGCGGATGCCCGCAATTACTACGCTTTGCAGTCCAACCCAAGCAACCCCAAGGCGCAGTTTTACCACCCGGCGGAAGTCAGCCTGCGGGCGATTGCCACGGCCACCCAGGGTCAGGCCCATCTGGCGCTGACCGAGCTGAATGCCCAAACGCCGTTTGAGCTGGTGGCGACGACCTACAGCCTGGACACAAGCCGGTCCAACGGCGGCCTGCTTGCGCCGCTGGCCCTGGGACGCTCGCCGCTCCATGCCGACCCAGCGCTGGAACAACAAATCTTCAGCATGACGGTAGGCAGTCAGGTCGGCCCGGTCTTTTTTGCTCGCCAGTGGTGGATTTTCCGGTGCCAAGACAAAGCGCCGGCGACAACAATTCCCTACGACCAAGTGCAGGATCAGTGCTTGACCGGCGCAAAACTTCTCAAAGGCACCGCGCTCAACAGCAAGAAAATCCAGCAGGAGTTCACGGACTTTCAGCATTCTTCCAACTTGCAGGCGTTCTGGCCGCAGTATCAGAAAGTGGTTTCTGTGCGTTAGTAACGCAGAGCGTAACTAGGATGTAAGCGGCAAAACACTTCGCATCCAAAGCAGCAGGCCGGCATTGATGCCGGCCTGCTGCTTTCATTTTTGCCGTGTCTTTTTCTTTTGTTTTCGGCTAAAATGTGCCTAAGAGCTTAAGTTGGCATGGAATTTGCAGTTTAATTCTCTGAAAGTTCCGGCTGATTTGAAACCACAAAATCAAAACAAGCCGGCTTCAAAAAGAGGCTGTGCCTTTCACCCATTGCTTCTTCGCGCCGCACAGCATGGCTGCCTCAAAAGGGCGGCACAAGAAGAGCAGCATTGTACGATGATTCGACACAGGAAACACGCATGAACAAACTCACTTCAACCCTTGCCGGCCTTGCCCTCGTGGCAGGCGCCAGCATCGCCCCCGCCTTCGCGCAGGGCGCCTTCAGCAACCTGAGCACTGGGGCACCGTTTGTCTTCAGCTTCACGCCGACCGGCTTCACCGCAATCAACCAGTTGGTGAACTACAACCCGGCTAACGGCGGCGTCAAGACCACCGGCCTCCTGAGCTTGACCGGAACCGCCAGCAGCAGCAGCGACATTTTCACCAACACGCTGCTGTCGTTCACTCCCACCGGCGGCGGCGCGGGGTTCACTGACACGGTTCCACTGACGGTCATTTTTCCCCTGAGCGATGGCCAATACACCATTGACAGCACTCAAGCGACCGGCGCCGGTGATCAGTACAACCTGACCGCCGCTGCGGTTCCCGAAGCCAGCACGGTTCTGTCCTTCGGCGCTCTGCTCGCCCTGGGCGGCCTGGCCGTTCTGCGCCGCAAGTCAGTCGCCAAAAGCGCTGCCTAGTCGGCTCGGCAAGCCGTCTTCACGCTGAGTGAAGCGCCTTGCTCCTGAAAAAGCCTCCTCTCGCACTGCGAGAGGAGGCTTTTTTGCGCGTATCGAAATTAGTTGGCGGGCTAATTCTCGGAGTCAGCGGTGGACATCTGAGCATCGGCAGCGGAAAGGGAAGAAACGGAAAGCGCGGGAGATGAGAGGCGAAGGGACTGCGGCTGGGACGCGGCTTCGTGCAGGACAGCGTGGTACTGTCGGGCGACCTGAGACATGGAATACTTTTCTTCCAAAACGCACCGGGCATTGCGGCCCATCTGCTCTGTCCGTGCCGGATGCTCCATTAGGGCAATCAGCGCCGAAGCCAGGTCTTCGGCTGCCGCCTGCTCCAGATGCACCCCGGCCTGCGCTTCATCAATCACCCGCGCCACTTCCGACTTCGGCGAAACAGTCGCCACCACGGGCCGGCCGGACGCCAGAATGCTGTAAAACTTGCTGGGAACGCACAGTCCTTCCATGCCCGGCTCAAGCGTCACCAGGGAAACGTCGGCAGACGCCAGCAGGTCGGCATAAGCGTCTTTGGCGACGAAATCAAACAACCGCACGTTGGCAAGGTCTTCGTCCTCCACACGCTGCTTGATATGGCCTTTTTGTGCGCCGTCACCGACCAGAACGAAGCTGATATTGGAATAATTGTCTTTAAGCCGCGCGGCGGCATCTAAAATGGCGTCAAAGTTATGGTAGCGCCCGAAGTTGCCGGAATATAGGACGACAAAACCGGACAAGCCATGTTCCGCGCGGAACCGGCTGGCTTTCGGGCCGGGAACGATCTCCGCCGGGTTTGAGCCAATTGGGATCGCTTGGATGTTTTGCCGCGGAACGTCATACGTCCGGCTCAGATATTCTCCCATGTACTCGCCCAGCACGACGACTTTGGCGGCGGAACGCAGCCACCGGCCCTGGCTTTGCCGGAAAAGCTTCACCACAGGGTGCTTTGCGGGCAGCATCTTCATGGCAACCGAGCGGTCCGGCTCCAAATCATACACAATGTAAACAAAAGGCGTTCCCCGAAGCTGCTTCAAGAAAGTGGCGCCCATTGCCACCATCGGAGGCGCGGTTCCGAGCAGAACAAGATCATAAGGCGGCAGCGACACCAGTTTTGCTAAAGCCAGCGTGCAAAACAGCAGATTGGCCCCAAGCCGCAGCGGCAGGGACAGGCCATTCGGATGCGGGGTCGCCAGGCGATGAATGCAGACCCCATCCCATTCTTCGTAGGCCGGCAGATCCGCCTGCGGCTGCCGGTACAGGTTGGTGCTGGTAACAACATCAATGTCTAAGGCCGGGTCTATTTCCCGCAACGACCGGACCAGATCGGAAAGGACCGTTCCGGTGCCGCCGCCGCTGTCTGGATAAAAGAACTCGTTGACAATACAAATTCGCATGCGCTGTTAGCCTTTAGTTCTTTTGCTGCCGCGTCGCAGCATCTTGCAGTGACCCGGCATTAACCCTATCTTCAACCCCATCTTCCAACATCAACCCTATCTTTCAAGAGTAGTAGGTACAAAAATCATGCCAAGTCGGGGGTTTACGGCGGCAGGCGGCAAAAAGAAAAGATACTCTTCCATATGGCCTCAAAAAGAGCAAGATGTTTTTCACGGCGGAATGCGGCAGTGCGTGGACTTGGCACGGAATTTGCACAATGTTAGGGTATCATCGTTCTGGCCCCGCGCATTTTCAGCGTCGTTTCCGGTTTAGTGTACCGCAAATTTCGTCCATGTGCAAGGACAGTTTCGGCGATAACCGTTCCAGCGTGAATAAATCAACGCAAAACATCCACGCAGACTTCGCATAAGTTTCGCATCACTCCATCTCACGCGGCATCTACCCTGACGCGATCAAGAAAGGCTACTGTATGAAAAAGGCGCTTATTACGGGGATCACCGGCCAGGACGGCTCTTACCTCGCAGAACTGCTGCTCGCCAAAGGCTATGAAGTCCATGGGATCATCCGACGCGCATCCACCTTCAATACCAGCCGCATCAACTCCCTGTACGAAGACCCGCATATCAACGGCGTGCATTTGTTCCTGCATTATGGCGACATCTCCGACTCCACGAACCTCATCAAGCTGCTGTACCGAATCCAGCCGGATGAAGTCTACCATTTGGCCGCGCAAAGCCATGTTCGCGTCTCGTTCGACATCCCGGAATACACCGGCGACGTGACCGGCATCGGCACCGTGCGTATCCTGGAAGCCATTCGGGAAGTCGGCCTCAAGACGCGCTACTACCAAGCCGGCTCTTCCGAGATGTACGGGCTGGTCCAGGAAGTGCCGCAGCGCGAAACCACACCGTTTTACCCGCGCTCGCCTTACGGCGCGGCGAAGCTGTATGCTCACTGGATCACGGTGAATTACCGCGAAAGCTACGGCATGTTCGCCTGCAACGGCATTTTGTTCAATCATGAGTCGCCCCGGCGCGGCGAGACGTTCGTGACGCGCAAAATCACGCGGGCCGTGGCGCAAATTAAGGCCGGGATGCAGGACAAGCTGTATTTAGGCAACTTAGACGCCAAGCGCGACTGGGGCTACGCCAAAGAATATGTGGAAGCGATGTGGCTGATGCTTCAGCAGGAGCAGCCTGATGATTATGTCATCGCCACCGGCGAAACCCACACGGTCCGCGAATTCTTAGAAGAAGCGTTTTCCCACGCCGGCATGAACTGGAAGGACTACGTCGAGTTTGATGCACGGTACGAGCGCCCGGCGGAAGTGGACCTGCTGATCGGCGATGCTTCCAAAGCCAAAGCCAAGCTTGGCTGGGAGCCGCGCACCACGTTCCATGACCTCGTCCGTTTGATGGTGGATGAGGAGATTGCGTCCCTGAGCCAGCCTCAGACCCGCCCTAACGTCCTGGTAGGAAGCCGATAACCAAAATGCAAGACCAGACCAATCAAGACTTAATTCGTGAAGTTTATTGGCCTGAAACCCGCGTCGTCGTCACCGGCGGCGCTGGGTTCCTCGGCTCGTTTGTCGTGGACAAGCTCCAAGAACGCGGCTGCCGGACCATTGTCGTTCCGCGCTCGGCGGACTATGATCTGCGTGACCGAGACGACATCGTGCGGCTTTACAAAGAAGCTCGGCCCGACATTGTCCTGCACCTCGCGGCAGTCGTTGGCGGTATCGGCGCAAACCAGCAAAATCCGGGCCGGTTTTTTTACGACAACGCGATTATGGGCATCCAGCTCATTGAGTACGCCCGGCTCATGGGCGTCCAAAAGTTCGTCGCCACCGGCACCATCTGCGCGTACCCGAAGTTTGCTTCCATTCCATTCCAGGAAGACGAGCTTTGGGACGGCTACCCGGAAGAAACCAATGCACCCTATGGTCTGGCGAAGAAAATGATGCTGGTCCAGACCCAGTCTTACCGCCAGCAGTACGGCTTCAACGGGATTTACCTGCTGCCGGTCAATTTGTACGGCCCGCGCGACAATTTTGACTTGAACACGTCCCATGTGATCCCGGCACTGATCCGAAAATGCGCTGAAGCGAAAAAAGCGGGCCGCTCCGAGATTGTCCTCTGGGGCGACGGCACCCCGACTCGCGAGTTTTTGTATGTGGAAGACGCCGCCGAAGGTCTCCTGCTGGCGGCGGAGCGCTACAACGGCGACCAGCCGGTCAATCTCGGCACCGGCCAGGAAATCCGCATCCGCGACCTTGCCGCAGTCATCGCCGAAGAAGTCGGCTTTTCGGGCGAGATCGTCTGGGACACAACCAAGCCCAACGGTCAGCCGCGCCGCTGCCTTGACGTTTCGCGGGCCAAAGAGCTGTTCGGCTTTGAAGCGGCCAGCACGCTGCGCCAGGGCATCGCCAAAACCGTCGCCTGGTTCCATCAGCACGACACGGAGCTGCGCGAAGTCGTCTTCGCGTAGCCCGTGTTCATTGTTCTAATTTTATCAGCCCGAACTTTTCATATTTGCGCGGCTCATAGCGCCAGCGCAGATAAAAGACAAACATATGCATCCACTCCAGCCGCGAAAGCTCCCAGGCAGGAACCGTGGGGGACGTGATCCATTCCGGGAAATGCCACAGCCGCAGCGCCCAGAGGGCCGCCAGGCTTCGCACAAGGCGCAGGAGCGGATAGCGCGGGTCGGAATGCGCCCAGTGACGCGCCAGATAGGCGTTGAATTCGCCGCGCTTCCTCGCCTGCGCTGCATATGCCTTGCGCGTCAATCGTTCTTCCTGCAAATGATGCTCCGCCGCAGTTCCCAGCGCCATGGCAATCCGGAAGCCCGCTTTTTCAAGCTGGTACGAGTAAAGCGTGTCGTCGGCGTGGCCTTTTGCGCCGGGACCCACTTCTGCGTCAAACCTCGGCACGCGCTCTAAGACCCGCCGGGCAAACGCCATGTTCGCGCCGATCAGCGGAATGACGGCGTCCGGCGGCAGGCATTCCGTGGAAGCCAGCCAGCCGATATGCTTTTCGGTCATCCAGGGCCGGTGCAGGTGCGGCGCAAGCTTCACGCCTCCGGCGACGGCATCCGCTTCCCCCCGCGCAATCGGCCTGCACATGCCTTCCAGCCAGTCGTCCGGCGGACGCACATCGTCATCGGTGAACAGCAGAATGTCGCCCGAAGCCGCCGCGATCCCGGCATTGTAGGCATACCCCTTGCCGCGCCGTGGTTCCAGAAGATAGCGGAGCGGCATATTGGCGAGCGTCAAGGACTTGACCACATCCGCCGTATTGTCGGCAGAAGCATTATCCACAACGGTCAAGTCACACCGGTATCCTGCGGGGATCATCAGGCGGCCAACGGCATCCAGCGTTCGCCGCAGCTCCTCCGCCCGGCTGCAGGTGCAGATAATAATGGAGACGTGGATGTTAGTCATTGGCGGCTGTGCTTACTGGCGGCTGTATGGGGTTTTAGCGGAAGAACGGAGCCGCCGAAACACTTGCTTGACCCGGTCCAGCCCCGGTCGGCCCTGCCTGGTGTACCAGCGGGAAGCTTGCAGCCGGCGGTACTCCAAACTCCACGGGCTGCCCCAGTAACGCGGGGCGAATTTGTGGAGATCCTCAAAATACTGGACATACCCATCGCCTGTTTTCGCTTCGGCGTGATATGCCGCGCACGCCAGCGGGCGCTCAGTCACCTGGAATCCGAAATCCTGCGAAATCCGTGTCCAGTAATCAAAGTCCATGATGTAATGCAGGTTTTCATCCAGGAGACCGATTTTTTGGTACACTTCCCGCCGCCAGAAGATGCTGGGCTGAGGCATTTTGTAGCGTGTCCAAAACGACAACAGCCCGCGATGATCCGAGTATTCGCCTTCCGCCAGCCGAGGCGGCGTGCCGTCGGTGTAGACGACATACGACTGCCCAATCAGCGCAAAAGCGTTTGTTTCCGGCGCAAGCCGCTCCGCGACATGTTCCAGCGTCCCCGGCAGGAAGTAGTCATCGCTGTTGAGCCAGCAAATGATGTCTCCCGTCGAGCGCAGGAAGCCTTTGTTGATGGCATGGCTTTGGCCGCTGTCCTTTTCGCTCACCCAGTAAGCCAAGCGGTCGGCATATTTTTTGATGATTTCAACGCTGCCGTCGGTGCTGCCGCCGTCGATGACGATGTATTCCAGGTTCGGGTAGTCTTGATCCAGCACCGAGCAAAGCGTCTTCTCAATGAACGCCGCCTGGTTGTAGGACGGCGTAATCACGCTGATTTTCGGATAGCGGTTTTTTGGCGGCTCAGTCATAACCATTTATTTTGTTTCTGCTCACTTTGCTTCTGTCTCAGTAGTTGCTTAGTATCAACGGGCAATTTTTTGATAAACTTCAAGTGTTTGCGCTGCGGTTTTATCCCAACTGAAGTTTTTGGACCGCCGCAGCCCTTTTTGGATGAAGCTGTTTCGGTCTATCGAGCCGTCCAGCAGCGCCAGCAGGATGTCGGTCAGCTCGCTTGAGTCAGGATCAAACAGCAAGCCGGCATCACCGACAACCTCCGGCACACTGGAAACATTCGCCCCAACAACGACGGTTTCGCAGGCCATCGCTTCCAAAGGGGGGATGCCAAAGCCTTCATAGCGCGAGGGATAAATCAAGGCAAGGCTGCGGTTGTAAAGTTTTGCCAAATGGCGGTCGTCGGCGTGTCCGTAATGCTCAAAGTGGTCCGTCAAGCCGAGGCTTTCTATCTGCGCGGCTTCTACTATGCTGAATGCGGAACCGACGACGCAGACTAAAGCATCCGGATACTGGGGGGTGATCCGGCCCATGGCTTGGAGCAAGCCGTCAAAATTCTTGTACGAGCTTCGGCCTCCGACAAACAAAAAGTAAGGGCGATCTGGGACCGGCTGTTCTCCTTGCGTCAAGCCCATGTTCATTTCTGTCGCTAAATAAGTCACGACAATTTTTTCTTCCGTCGCCGGATAAAATGCAATCAGGTCTTTTTTTGTGTTTTCGGAAATGCAGAGTATGGCATCGGCCCTTTCCACAGCCTGCTTTTTCTGTTCGCGAACTTTTTGCTGGAAGTCGTCCTGAAAATCTTCCGGGAAAAGTTCGTGAATCATGTCATACACCGTGACAACCACCGGGCAGCGGTAGCGCTCGAACCCCTGCTCCGTCAGCAGGGAATAGTAGGTAGGATGCGCGAGATCGTAACGGTTCCCCCATTCCAGGGAGCGCAGGTAGGGCGTCTCCAAGCGGCTCGACAGGCGATGAGGACGGAACGCAGGACAGCATTTCACTTCCAGGCGGGGATGTGTCGGCACATTGATTCCGAGATCACGCTTGGCCGTCAGCGTTGGGGTGCAATCGGCAGGCAGCCCGGAAATGATGTTGGCAAAGTACCGGTTAATGCCGCCGGCCTTCTGCATCCAGAAAATCATGCCGTCGTACAAAATCTTCATGTCAGCTCTTCGTTAGCTCTTCAGCGCGGCTTTGTAAGCATTGACGGTGTCCTGAGCGCAGCGCTTCCACGAAAACAGCCTAGCCCGTTCCACAGACTGCGCCGACATCCGCGCCCGCAGCCCCGCATCCTGGTACAGCGACAACAGGCTCTGGCACAAGCCGTCTACATCGTGCGGGTCCAGCATGATCCCCGCCTCCCCCACCACTTCCGGCAAAGACGACGTGTTGGAGGTGATCACCGGCGTCCCGCATTGCATCGCCTCAAGTGGCGGCAGCCCGAAGCCCTCGTACAAGGACGGGAACACGAACGCAAGCGCCCCGCTGTACAGGGCCGCCAGGTCTTCATTCGCCACAAAGCCTGTCACCACAATGTTGTCCTTCAAAGCTTCCGCGCCGTCAATTTCCCGAAAGATATGCTCGAAATTCCACCCTTTTCTGCCGGCCAGCACAAGCTGCAAGTCGGTGAGATGCTGCTCCTGCATGAGCTTGACGAAGGAGCGGATGACGTGGTCGATGTTCTTGCGCGGCTCGATTGTGCAGAGGCTGAGGATGTAAGGGGCGTCTGCGATGTGGTGTTTTTGCCGGACGGCGGCTTGCTGCTGGGGGTCGTTGTTTGGGTAGAACAGGGCGGGGTCAGCGGCAAGCGGCGTGACGAACACGCGGCTGGGGTCCAGGTTCAGGTGGTTGCAGAAGTCGGCTTTGGTGGCTTCCGAAATGCTCACCAGCCACGTCTTTGCATCGATGCTTCCCAAAATCTCGCCAAACAGATGCTGAAGATAAGTGCTGCAATGTTCTGGAAACAGCACAGGGATCATGTCGTAGATCGTCAAAAAGCGCTGCGGGCGTTTGATGGCCTTCACAACTTCAGGCACAGGCAAATAGGTGGAATGGTAAATGTCGGCGCTCCGCAGGCTGCTCACGTCAAGCGTTTGCGTGGAGAACTTGCCGAACTTTACGGCATAATGGATCAGCTTTCGCTGCGCCCTTGTGATCACCCGCGCAGGCCCGGCGACGGTATCCAGCCTTTGCTCGATGTTTCTTTGCTTGCGCTGAAAGAAAACGCCGGATTTTCGGTGCGGGAAGCCGACAGATTTGAGCCGCGCGTCGGACTGTGCGTAATCCAGCGAGCCGAGCAGGAATTCATTAGCACACAGCTTCAAGTGGCATTCCGGATCGTCGGCAAGCTGGTACGCTAATGTTTCCACAACACGCGCAATGCCTGTCTTGTTGATGGACTCGCCGTGATACCGCCCTAAAGAAGAAATATCGTATAAAACATTCATTGTGTGCGTGCCAATCTTGACCTCAGCTTGCCAGCGCGGCTTTGTAAGCGTTGACGGTGTCCTGAGCGCAGCGCTTCCACGAAAACAGCCTAGCCCGTTCCACAGACTGCGCCGACATCCGCGCCCGCAGCCCCGCATCCTGGTACAGCGACAACAGGCTCTGGCACAAGCCGTCTACATCGTGCGGGTCCAGCATGATCCCCGCCTCCCCCACCACTTCCGGCAAAGACGACGTGTTGGAGGTGATCACCGGCGTCCCGCATTGCATCGCCTCAAGTGGCGGCAGCCCGAAGCCCTCGTACAAGGACGGGAACACGAACGCAAGCGCCCCGCTGTACAGGGCCGCCAGGTCTTCATTCGCCACAAAGCCTGTCACCACAATGTTGTCCTTCAAAGCTTCCGCGCCGTCAATTTCCCGAAAGATATGCTCGAAATTCCACCCTTTTCTGCCGGCCAGCACAAGCTGCAAGTCGGTGAGATGCTGCTCCTGCATGAGCTTGACGAAGGAGCGGATGACGTGGTCGATGTTCTTGCGCGGCTCGATTGTGCAGAGGCTGAGGATGTAAGGGGCGTCTGCGATGTGGTGTTTTTGCCGGACGGCGGCTTGCTGCTGGGGGTCGTTGTTTGGGTAGAACAGGGCGGGGTCAGCGGCAAGCGGCGTGACGAACACGCGGCTGGGGTCCAGGTTCAGGTGGTTGCAGAAGTCGGCTTTGGTGGCTTCCGAGATGCTCACCAGCCACGAATCTTTGTTGATGCTTGCCACAATTGTCGGAAATCCTTCCACAGTTGCGGCATCGCAATACTGGGGGAACAGCACTGGGATCAAGTCGTACACTGTCAAGAAAAGCTGCGGGTGTTTGTTTCTTTTGACCTGCTCGGGCAGAACTGAAAAGGTAGAATGGTAAATGTCCGCATTGTGCAGACTGCTTGTGCTCAGTGTTTCCAAAGAAGCCGGGCTGAACTGCGCGAAGCGGCGCAGCAATTTCCTTTGAGCTTTCGCCGAAAAGCGTGCAGGGCCGACGGCAGCGCCCACGGCAAGCTGTAGCTGATTTTGTTTTCTTTGAAGAGCGCCGCCGAGTTTGTTGTGCGGGAACGAAACATTTTTCAAGCGCGGGTTAGCTTTGGCATAATCCAGCGAGTCCAAAGAATGTTCATTTGCACACAGCTTCAAGCGGCACTCCGGATTGTCGGCAAGCTGATAAGCCAGTTCTTCCACAACGCGCGGGATGCCGGTCTTGGGAACTGAATGTGCATGAACGTAACCCAAAATGGAAATATCGTATAAAACATTCATCGAGTTAAGCAACCATCAACAGTCTACAGATCTTTCTAGCTTTTGCTGCCGCTGACGCGCCAATCGGCGTTTAGGTAAACGGAGCCAAGCTGAACTTGATACCCTGTTCCATAAACATCAGACTCGGTGACATCAAACTGGATCATTCGCTCGACGCCGTCTAAAATCCGGCTGCCTTTTTGGTCTATGTCAATTTCCAGCCAATATCGGCCCGGAACAAATGGGACATCAGGGATATGCAGACTGACTTGTTCTTTAGGTTCGCGCGGCCCAACCATTTCCGGCAGCTTCATTTCCGTGTTGAGGCCCACCAGCCAGTGCTCGTTGTGATCCAGTATCTTGATGCCGAGCATTGCCCCCCGGTAGCCGGAAAACCCTTCCACATCAATCGTAATCGTCATAGCTTCGCCCATCGGGATCGAGTTCGTGATGTTTCCACTGGCGTCACGAATTGCTGCCCGGCGGATAATCAGCTCGTCCGGCAGATACTTGTTTTTGCGATGAGTCAGGTCGTACTGCCCCGGCATCGTTTCCACGCCGGCAGTGCTGCCGGAAGCGCGGTACAGGTCAATGGCGGAAGAAATGTCCCCGTCCAGCTTCACTGTTCCATTTTGCAGCAGGACCACGCGGCTGCAAAGCGCCTGCACCGCCGTCATGTTGTGGCTGACAAACAGGACCGTGCGCCCACTGTCAGCCACATCCTGCATCTTGCCGAGGCATTTCTTTTGGAACTCCATGTCGCCGACGGCCAGCACTTCGTCCACAATCAGGATCTCAGGGTTTAAGTGCGCGGCGACGGCGAACGCGAGGCGGACGTACATGCCGGACGAGTAGCGCTTGACCG
>CAXTRL010000018.1:0-20512 GCA_964246575.1 uncultured Armatimonadales bacterium | reverse complement strand
CGCCGTCTTCCGGGATCCACTCTTCCAGCAGCTCGAACAGCGGGTCGCCGGCAGCGGTAAAGCTCATTTGCTCTTGACTCAGCGCCGCCATCGCCGCCAGGCCGTCGTCTTCCTGCCCCTGAAGCCGCATGAACCGCAGAAAGAAGTCGCCCCAGTCTGCCAGCCGCATCCCCACTTGAAGCGGCGCAGTGTCCGCTTGCAGGTGCGCGACAATTCGGTTCAGGTCCCGCAGGTACTCGGCAAACAGCGCCTCCCGCCGCTCGTCGATGGCTTGCATCAGCGAATGCTCGGCCACCCGCGACTCGTCCCCAATGCGGGCAAGCGTAAACAGCAGGGTGCGGTCCGCCACGTCGTCGCGGCGAAACTTCGGTTCGCGGCTCGTCACGCCAAGGAAGCAGTGCGGCGTGAAGCTGATCTGCCCCATGTTCGTGTAATACAGCCGCCGAATGATAGACTGGCCGGTCGCGGCGCAGGCCAGCGCGTCCATCAGCCACGGCTGGTAACTGTCCACGTTGTCCAGCCACAAAAAGCGCGAATTATAAAGCGCCGCGTCGAAGTCTTCCACTTTGGGCGGCAGAGGCGACACGTTGCCCGCCGGTCCCAGAAGAAGCCGTGACAGCCGCTTCAGCGCCACGCTTTTGCCGCTGCCCTTCTCGCCCACGAATACCGGGATCGGCTTGGTGGGCAAGATGCTCTCGAACGGCAAGGAATACACGAAGCCGTACCAGAGCGCCGCCTGCGCCGCCGCCGTCATGTCCGGCGTTTCCTGAAAATTCACGGTCAAAATATGTTCCAGCAACCCCTGCCCGGCTTCCGGCAAAGCTTCGCTATCCAGAAGTTCTTCTAAATTGCCGAGGGCGGCCATGCCGGTCAGAGCCGCAAACAGCACACCGTCTTCGCCGTTGAACAAGCGGCAGATTTGATGTCCGTCGAGGCGGTACATATAGCCGTTGCCGTCGGACACGTACAGCCGCTTCGAGCGCAGGCAGTAATGGCTCCAGCGCCGCAGGTCGCTCGTGGCCGGCAAGGTTCGGGCGGCGTCCACAACGTCGGCCAACGCATACGCGAAAAAGTTCTCCGTGCGATTTAGCCCGAACCGCAGCGCCAAGCGACTTGAGAACTCTTCGCCCTCGACTTTCGGCTGCGGCACCGGCAGAAGGTCGTGCCGTTCGTGGTGGAAGTACCACAGCCCGCCGTCGGGGTCTCGGTGGAGCTGCCCTTCGCGAGTCAAGTACGCCAGGACGACATCGCTGATGGCCCGCCGCTTGACGGGCGGCTTGTCTTCCGTCATCTGGATGTCCCGGATCAGCTTCTTTGGGTCCGGCAGCTCCTCTTCAGCGGGTTCGAAGGTAGCGTCGCCATTTTCCTTCCCGGCGACGGCTTGCCCCAAGTCATCGCTTTCTTGCCCCACTTCTTGGCTGGCAGAGTTCCCATCTTGGCCGGCGACAAATTTGCGGCTTGCTCTGGCTGGACGCGAAACTTGTGCGGCCTGAACCCCGCGCTGCGCGATCTGCATCGCCGACACAGCCCCTCCGCCTCGGCCTGGCTCATAGAACTCCGTCGCTGCGGCCACGATTTTGTCCAGCGTAATCTGGCCGTAAGTGCGTGTGCCGTGCCGCTCGTCCCACTTCGGACGCATGAGCGCCGAGCCGCGAAACAGCGAGTCAATCCGTCCCCCATCGCCGCCTGCCCAGAACGCCAGCATTCCGCAAAGCGCGAAATCCGCCGAAGACCAGTCGGGGTAGCCCGCCGCTTCGAAGCCCTGGTCGTACAAAGCCGAAAATTTGCCGCCGCTTTTCGATTGCCGCGCCTTTTCCAGCAGCTCCACGTCTCCTGGCAGTGCGGCGTCTTGCCGCCCCCGCGCCCCCGTTTTTTGCCCGTCCACTTTGCCGGAAGCCGCGTTCTTCTTTAAGGAAGTCTTTGCAAAGACCTCGCGGTGCAGCGCCTGGAACTCGCCGTTTCGCTCGGCCACGCTGCGGGGCGCTCCCGGCAAAATGTCTCCCGTCACCGTGAAGTACCGGGCGGCGTCGTACATCTCGTAAGCCCGGCCGTTTCCCTTGTCCTTCTTGAACCCCTCGCCGGGATGCTGGGCCACCACGATAATCTTGACGCCAGTTCCCGAGGGGCTGACTTCGGCGTAAGAGTTCAGCCGCGCTAAAACCGCCTGCGCCCAGACTTCGATAATCCCGGTCGCCGGGTCGCGGCAGCCGTCCAGGTCAATGCCGGCATACGGATCGTCCGCGCTGAACACAAAGCCGATGCCGCTGTACCGCCCGGTCCCGTAAGCCACTAGGCCGCTTTCATAAGCCGTAAGCGCTTCTTCCAGCGTCGCCCACGTCGCGGAATCAGTGGAAGCGGCTTTGCCGCCGGTCCGGGCGTCATACGGCACTTTGGTCTGCTTATCCCGGCCCGCCGGCGTTTCCAGCTTCCACACCACCCACTGCGGCCGGGCCGCAAGCTCCGGCGGAATGTTCTGCGGCGCGGGCGGGCGATTGTCAAAAGTCTTTGTCATGCGTGCTTGATCTGCCGATTTTCTAGCCTGCCGATTTTCTAGCCTGCCGCTCGTTTGCTTCAGTGCCGCTCGTTGTCGTCTTTCAACTGCTGGACACCTTGCCGCAGCCGCTCGTTCTCTTGCTGCAATCCTTGATTTTCTTGCTGCAGCCGCTGAAAATTGTGAAACGTGAACTCGTCCTGCCGTCCTGCTCGCCCCAGCAGCGTATCCAGCGCCCCCGAGGCCAGCCGGTCCGCCGCCTTGTTCTGCGTGCGCGGGACCCAGACCAGCTCGAAGCACTCGAAGACGCCGCTGCGCTCGGTAACCAGGGCGCCCAGCCTCCCCAGCCGTGCGTCCCGGCAGGCCCACTGGCCGCGCACCTGCCGGACCACGAGCTGGCTGTCGCTATACAGCCGGACATGGCTGTAGCCGCGTGCTTTCGCTTCAGCAATCCCCCGAAGAACCGCGTGGTACTCCGCTTCGTTGTTGGTCGCCTGCCCGATGCCTTCCGCCACTTCCGCCAGGACCACTCCCGGCACTTCCCGCAGAACGACGCCGACCGATGCCGGGCCGGGACAGCCCGAAGCGGCTCCGTCTACATGGATGTAGACCGCCTTGCAAGCAGCCTGCTCCGCCGCTGTGCCTTGCTGCATCACTGCCGCAGTCTTGTCCTCCCCGGTCATTTCTCCACCTGTTCCTGCGCCGGATCACTGCCTGCGACTTCGCTGTCACCGGCTTGCGGTCCGGCTACTGCTTGACGACGCTTCAGATTGCGGACTACCGCTGTCAAATCCATCGACAGCCCGTAGCCGCGCTTTTTGTTCGCCCATTCGTACCGCTGCGGCAAAAAGGGACGGGGCCGGCAACGACGCGCAGTGCTTTCGGCCATGTAATACGCTTCGCGCACTGTTGCGCCCGTTCCAAAAGCAGACTCGGCGTTCGGCATCACAACCCATACGCGCCACCATGCCGCCGCCGGATCATGATGCCAGTGCCGGTAACAGACGTGGCGCGTCATCATAATTCGATGCGCGTCTGTCATCTCGCCTTCCGCAGCCGTCTTTTCTTCACGCATTTCATCGCGTGCCCCGTTGCCACCAGCCGCACCCGCACCGGCAATCGTCCAATGATGCGCCACCGAGTGCCGGCCAGGCTTCGAAATGCCGCCGTATCCAAATCGATGTCCGTGCCCCGGCCAATGCGATCCACGACAACCACGCGCACCCGCTGCCCGCCGCGCGACACTCCTGGAATCGTTAAGCGCGACACCAGCACCCGCGAACCGAGGCCGTAGCGATTGGACGCGCAGAAGTAGCCGTAAATGCGGCGGTTCTCCCGGTACGTTTTGCCGTTAGCGCAAGGGCGGTTGGTGGCATCATGATAATAAGTGCAAGTCATAGAAGTATTCCTATTGAGATCATGGCGTCACTCCGGTCAAGAACGCTTTGGCGTCCGCAAAGAAGTTCGCCCAGAAACCAGGGAACACCGCGCCGAAGATGAAGTAAACCAGGATGCACCCCGCCGCCGGCAGGATCACCCTCTCCGAACTAAAGAACTTCAGCAGCATGAGCGTCCCTCGCAGGAACCAGTGCAGCGGTGCATCGCCGCTTAGCCGGGTGTCGGCGCTTTCCTGAACATCGTTTTGCCGGGTGTTGGTACTTTTCGGCGCGTGGCCGGAAGCCGGGCGCGTCTTGAGGTACGCTGCGTCCTCGTCCTCGGCCTGCCGCAGCCGCGCGGACCGCGCTTCGGCGAATGCCGTCCGCCGCTTGTGGGTTTCGGCGTGGATCGCCGCTCCTTCGGTCAGCCAGCGGCGCTCTAAAAGCTCCCAGCGCAAATAGGCTGCGCGGTCGGAAGATTGGCGCAGCGCGGTGATGCGGCAGACCTTGAAGCCGAAGCAGCAGGCGATCTGGGCATCGCGGCGCAGCAGAAACGACTCTTCCTGCGCGGCGACTTCCACCGACAATAGGGGAACGGTGTCCGAGACACGCTGGAAATCCGAGGGACGCTTAAGCTGAGGCAGGCGGCGAGAGGACAAATGGTGCAATGATGAATCAAACATAGGAAACCTCCGTTCAAACATAGGAAACCTCCGTAGAAATCTGAGGGAGCGCGTGGACCGGCGAAATAGTAGAATGGGCTGTTGGAGTGGCAGAACAGGTGCGTCCCAGGAACGCCTGCCTCTCGGCCTGCTTTTCCTTCCGCACGGCATGGGCACGGCGGCAAGTGTAGCAATGCTACACTGGGCCGACGTCGGTCTGAACGGCTTTCAGGCCGTCGGTCTCGCCGCAACGCTCACAAGACGAAACAGGCCGTGCTTGAGACCCTCGTGCTTGGGAAAAGCGGGGGGAACGGGATTGAGGGAATTGAGCCATCAAAGCGGCACCTCCGAAGGCGTCTGACCCTTGCCGGAGAACGCATCACCAGACAATTCACTTCCGGGAACCGTGCCGCCTGGAAATTCATCCCATGTCCGCCCGTCTAGTTGCCGCCCCGCAGCGTGTTTGCCAACCCGGCAAAGCGTGATGTGCTGGCAGCGGCGCGGGCTGTAAAACTGCTCTACTTCCTGCGTCTGTCCCCGGAACTCGCCAGCGCGGTAGTCGGGCCACTCGCGTCCGTCTAGCCACTCGCCGTGTTGCTTGAAGAAAAATGGAACCCCCGCCGCTTGGCACTGATCACGCAGCTCCCGCGGCCAATCCGGGTGCATGGGCCGCGCGTGTGGACCTGACTCACCGCCGCAGATGACCCAAGAGATTCCGCTGCCGACTTGGCCGCCCTTCGGATTGAAGGCATGGGAGCCAGTCCAGTATCCGGCCTGGCCGCAATTTGGGCAAAGTTCTTGCAGTTGTCCACTGAAATAACGGCGGCACCCGCTACATTTCCAGGCAATCCGAAGGCCATTCCGCAGGTCCACCGCACCCAGCAGCGGTTCGCATGACAAGAACCGTACCCGCGCCGGCACTTTGAGGAGATGCGGAATGCGCTCGTCGGCAGTTGCCTGGTCTTCCACGCTTGTGCCGATCCAGACGTGGCTGAAGCTCTGCTGGATATTGGCATCGGTCAACAAATGACTTCCGAGCGCTTCCCGCAGCCACTCGCAGTGCAGGGAAGTCAGCCAGATATTTGCCATTCGCTCTGGGCGCTTGGTCAGAATCTGGTAGGTGTGGCGGTGGGCCTTGAGCATCACGAGGCTGACACGGTAAATGAACTCCTGCGGAACCTGCTCGTGGAACAAATCGCTCATGGAGTTGACGAAAATACGCTTGGGCTTCTTCCAGGTCAGAGGCAAGTTCAAGCTGTCTTCGACCAGCATAACCCGGTTCGTCCACTGCGCTAATCCACCCCGCCGCTCCGCCAGTCCCTCATAAGGAAGCCCCGCCCCGGCAAAGCGGGCAGCAATGTTCATGGCATAGCAGTGGCGGCATCCCTCAGATACCTTCGAGCATCCGCGTACCGGGTTCCAGGTTGCACCGGGCGACACCGAACCATCCGGGTTCACGGTGGCTGTCCATTCGATCTTGGAATTGTTAGCCACAGTGTGCCTCCAATTCTTGAAACTGGGCCTTGATAAGTGCTTTCGCTTCGTGGGTCATCTGAGACAGCACCCGAACCGCTTCTTTCCCGTCAGCCTCCGCTGACGCCGCCAGTAGCGGCAGCCCGGACTCAACCGAGGCCATCACTTCCGCATAGGTCGCCGGCCGGCCTTCGCGCAGGAACTCCACCAAGGCGGGTTCGCCAACGTCGAACATCCAGCCGCCTTCCGTCCGAAACGGCGAGTAGCGTCCTGTCACCCAAACCAGCGACACGCCGGGGTTGCGGCGGATGGGAATACCCGGCCCGTCCGCATATCCTTCCGGGAGGTTCTTCTCGTTGCGGCGCATTGAAGGCTGCGAAAGAAACGGACAAGCCCGTGCGGCATAGGACGCGCAGTCGTGGTGGGACGGAGGCTCGGCAGACACGCGGTTGACGGCGCACATGGGGCCAATGATGAAGGCCGCAACCGTGCCAAGCCGCTCGCCGCAAATCCAGCACCGCCGCTCTTTGACGGCGGCTGCCAATTTACGCCCGTCCACGATCCGGAAGTCCGGCAATTCCTGAATCCACTCCACAAAGAAAGGAACGGGAAGCTTTGTTTTCGGATCACGCGGCAGCTTTGCGATGCTTGCCGGCATGGCAGCCGCAGAAGGGGCCGAATCAGAAGGGGCCGAATGAGGACAAAGGTTCATCATCATTTCAGCCATCATCGTTTCATCCGTAACTGTTTCAGCCATAGTTCGCCTCCTGGTCGCCGTCGGCCACCGAAAGCCCGCGCGACAATCGCTCCACCCGAAGCGCAACCGCCCGGCAGAGGGAGTCGCCGGCGGGTCCACTTTCGGTCATCTCGATTTCCGTTCCGTCCGGCAGCACGGTGACGAAGCGCGGCGCGACTGCCAGCGATGAAGCCGCCACCGGCATCGCGGCGGCTTCTTTCGTTTTGCTGCCGCGATGCTTGATCCGAGGTTCCGGCATTTGAGGTGCCGGCTTATGAAGCACCGGCGCAAGGGCTGCCGTCACTACCGTTGTCATCAGCGGGCCTCTCCGTTTCCGTCAAGCTGGCGGGCTTCGTCCAATGTTCCGGCTTCGCCAAGCTGGCGAGTCTCATCAAGCTGGCGAGTCTCATCAAGCTGGCGAGTCTCATCAAGTTGGCGGGTTTTCTTGACACTGGCGGCAAGCTCCGACATGCGGATCGTGCGCGGCGTCACCGACGGCAGCCACAAGGACAAGTGCTGCATGGCTTGCACGGCCTCCAAAGGAAGGAGGCCGCCTATCAGCATTGTCCCGGACGTATCAATTGAGTACGCCCAAACGCTAACCAGCGGAGCGCAGGCCGAACAGCCTTCTGCGCCCAGGGCCGCGATGGTCACGATCTGGTCTGCGTTGATGAGGCGCTGCTTATCTTCCGTTTCAATCCAGGTTGGCATGATTAGGCTTCCTCCCCCATCTGCGTTTTCGACCCCTGCGTTTTCGACCCCTGCGTTTTCGACCTCTGCGTTTTAGGACTTGTCTGCAACAGCCACCATGTCAGCGCCAGAACGTGCTTGTCCGGCAGGCCCGGCTTTGCATGGAACGGGCAATTGCAAAAGCAGCCAAGGTTGCCCCACGAAATTACCTTGTAGCGGGGCGGGCGCTTTGCTTCCTTGCCGGTCAGCGCCGCTCCGCCCCGGCTGACGCGCTCGTATTCCCACTCTTCCTGGCCGCGCAGCGTGTACCCAAGCCAGGTGAACGCGCCGTTTTCCAGCACTTCGCGCACCTTTGGGTCGCTGGGGAAGTCCAGGGCTTCGGGCAGGGCTAGGGCCGTTTCCGTCAGGGCCGTCCCTGTTGCCGTTTGCGCCAGGGCATCTTCACGCGCGGGGTGTCCCTCCAACCGCTTCCTTCTTTCCAGCCGCTCGATTTCATTTGCCAATGCGGCGTCAAAAATCTGTTCTTTGACGTATAGCGGCATGGGGGCCGCGCGAACGAACCGCGTGAGCTGCGGCAGGGTGGGCCGGGGCAAAAGACCCGTATGACAAGAATCAGGACAAGCACCGGGAAGTGCGGCTTTCGCGGCGGGTTTAGCAGAAGTATTGATGACAGAAGTATTGATGACAGAGATGCTCATGCCTGCACCTCCACTGCCAGCCCTAGCTTCTTTGCCGGCAAGCCGCTCTGCGCGTAAATGCCCGCTGCCGTTTTCATTTGAGCGGGGGACTGCGCTGCGCTGGCACGTTCCTGACAAATCCGGTGCGCCGCATCCATCCTGGCCCGGCTTTCCTCGCTGATGGGAGCCGCGCACTGCAAAGGTCGTTTGCGCTTGTAGTTGCCGATGCCGTTTGCTAGGGTTTTCATGCCGCCGTTCTCCTCAGTGGTGTGTTCTGAGGTTAGTATATCACACTTCGTGATAGTATGTCAACAGAAAAACGATTTATTTTCACACTGCGTGATAGTATGTCAAGCAACAGGAACAACCTCGATCAAGTCTTCGACACGACAGTTCAAAGCATCACATAAAGCGACTAAAACAGCCGGTGAAGCTTGCCGTTCACCGCTCGCAATCATAGAAAGGGTGGACGGAGCGACACCTATTTCCTGGCTCAGTCGATATAGAGAAATCTTGCGCTCATCCACGATGTTTTTAAGGCGGCTGACAAGCCGCTCGTCACTGCGTAAAGGCATTTTGTATTGTATCACACTGCGCGAATAAATTCAATCACACATCAAGATATATTTCTGCCGGTTTTTATCACACATGGACATAAAACAACGTAATTATGTCACACACTGTGATACAATGAAAAACACCGAGGATGCGTTATGACAATCCAGTCGACATATTGCCGCCCCTTATTTTTGCCGGAAACGAACGGAGTTGGCATGACGGAGGAGACAAATGAGTTTAGCGAGTGGCTCAAAGCGGCCATGCGGCGGCGCGGTATCGAAAAACAAACTGCCTTAGCTGCCGCCGCCGGGGTTTCTCAATCTGCTGTTAGCAGTTACCTGTCGGGTGCAAGAAAACCAGAAAAGCGCGAACAGGTGGAAAAACTTGTCCGAGCGTTGTTGTTACCGGATGCTGAAGAGCATACAGCCGTGTTTCTTCTGAATGATGGCCTTATTGCCTCTGGCCTCGCCCCGATTGAGAGTGAGGAAGCCGAGCACGAGGTCATCGATTACCTGCGCGGTAAGCCGGAGTCGATGCAAGACAAAGCTCTGCGATTGCTAAAAGCCGCCTTTGACGAGGACGACGCCCTGGACAACGCCGGCAATATCGGAAAGAAGTCAGAATAAGATGCCGGATGAAATGCCGGACGCAGAGAATGCGCCGACGGGGGAAGTATTGCCTGGAGAAGTCCAGCGGCTCGTTTTAGGGGCGTATGTGCTGCGGCTGTTTGCGGAAGCCAACGGCGGCGAGGAGCCGGAAAACATCTGGCAGTACCGGCGCGTTGGACGCAGGCTCGGCCTTCGCATTCGCGTTCTTCCAGGGGACGTGCTGCCAAGCTCCCTGCTTCGGCAGGGCCAGCAGGCCGGCCAGCAGGGCGTGATCTATGTCCGGCGTACCCATGACATGGCGAAGCTGCGCGTGGAAATCCTGCACGAGCTGGCGGAAGCGGCAACGCGCTGGGAAGGCGTTCCGCCGTGTGTGACTGCCTGCTCCCGACATGAAGTAGCGCGGCGCACGGAAGATCTTTGCTTTCGGAGGATTGGATGAAGACTCGTTTTTTTGCCGTGCCGCTGATACTAACTTGCTCATTCCTTCTCGCCGCGCCAGCAAAACATCACGCGAAATCGAAGCCGGCTCAAAACGTGGATTTATCACACATTCCAGACCTGAAAATGGACCCGCCTCCTACTTTGCTAGACGCTGCCTCTGAGGGTAATGTTGCTGATGCTCAAGCGGCTTTGAAGCGTGGCGCAGACATTGATCAACTGGACGATCAGTACGAGACACCGCTCATGCTTGCCGCTTCAGGACCCGACTTGAAAATGATTAAGTTCTTAATTGTTCATCATGCCTCAGTCAACATAGAAGACCTGGGTGGAATGACAGCGCTTGACCTTGTGACAACCCCAGACACACTGGGACTTCCTGATCCAAGTGGCACCCGGAGCCAGGCGGAAGCAGCTCTAAAGGCTGCCGGTGGAGTAACCGGAGACCGCAATCAAGCAATTGCCTCCTCCGACAAGCGATTGTTCGCCCGTGTAACCAGCTTCCATGTCGATGCGGGTAATCCTGGGATTCATATCATCGAAGGTACTGTATCCAACAAAAGTGCTAAAGCAATCAGCTATGCTGAGATTGACGCAAACTTTGAAGATGGGGATGACGTTGTCGACTCCGCAGTCGCCAACGTCCAGAACTTAGGTCCGCATCAATCTTGGCATTTTGAAGTCACAACGCTTGCAAATAGCGTGTATGGCTATAAGTTGACGAAGCTCATGGGTCATTGATATGACCCAATCAAACCGCTCATTCCCGGCTATTTGTTCGGCGAGTTCGTGATGTGCCGGTATGAAGACGACCCTGGCGACGTGCGGCACCGGATCGCTAGGCGCGTCGAAGAGATTTGCTTTAGGAGGATGTGAGCCAGCGGGTTACCGCCAACGCGCAGCGTGTGGTGAAACCACCCAAGCAGTATATCGAATGACTCAAGCGGTGTATCGAGGGAAGGGAAGTTCTTTCGTTCGCAGTGCTTCCTTGGCAATGTCCTGAGGACTGTCGCACTGGCCCTCGGCGATAGCCCGAAGCACATCTTCATACAGCGCATCTTCAAAGTCATGGTTGCCGTATCTGCTTGGATACTGCGCCATGAATTCGAACTTTTCTTGAACGTCTTGGACTGTCATCCAGTGTCGCGATTGGTTTTCAGAAGCTACTTTTTCAGGCGTTTTTAAAGTCATGGCTAATCTTTCAAGAAGTGAACCAGTTTACGGAAAAAAGGTGTTTGTCTGTGCTGTTTGCCAAGAGCAGTCTTCTCATTACTGGAAAATTCTGATGCAGTTTGGTGAACTTGGGGGCAGCTTTGCCGCCACCAGGGATATGCCGGAAAGCCCTCATCTATGCCAGATTTCACTTGCTGTTTCCGTTTGTTATACTTGTAGCCAGTATACCGTTTGGCGAGATGAGCGGATCGTCGATCCCGAGGTGGCAGAAAATGTGGAATCGCCCCACCCAGATATGCCGGAAGACGTGCGTGAACTATACGACGAAGCAGCAAGCGTTCTCAGTCGATCTCCCAGAGCGGCGACAGCACTTGTTCGGGTCGCCCTTCAGCGGATGTGCAAGCACCTCGGTGAAGAAGGCAAGAATATCAACGCGGATATTGCCAGCCTGAAGCTGAAGGGGCTAGACGCCGCCGTAGTTGACGCATTGGACGTTGTACGGCTTCTCGGCAACGGAGCAGCCCATCCCGAGCAGATGATACTGGACAACACTTTGGACGACGCACGAGCAACGTTCTTCCTGCTTAACTACATCGCGGATGAAGCCTTGACACGGGCCAACAACCAAAAGGTGGCACGTGAACTTGCTGCAAAGTTATCTGATGAGGAACACAAGCATATCCGCGAACGCGACGAAGGGGCTAAGAAAAAAGCGGAAAAGGAAGTTATCTCTTAGTAGGTATTGTACCACGCAGACACCCGTTCGAGGACTGTGAATGGATTAAAGAAAACCGCATGAAACGAAAACTCAGCCTCGCCTTAGTCGGCCTCCTGCTGGCCTTGAACTTCGGTCCCGCCTATGCCCTGACGCACCACCGGCACCACACGCGCCACCATACTGCTGTCCGTTCACCCCGAACCGCTGCCGCAGCGGACAATTCGGTGAAAGTTTGGGTCAACACGAACTCCGGCGTCTACCACTATCCAGGGGAGAGATGGTACGGCACAACGGAAGAAGGCAAATATATGACGGAGAAGGCGGCGCTGGCGGAAGGCGACCGGCCTACGCGAAACGGGCAGTGACTGAAGTCAGAAACATACTGAAGCTGGAACATAGAGAGGAAGTAGAGATGCTGAACGGATTATTTTCGCTGACGACGGGACTTCTTTTAGCCGTGCTCTTTCTTTTTTGCGTCGCCGACGCCGGTTTCTGGATCTGGATCACGAGAACGGACTGGGGGAACTTTGATCCGCTTTGGAAAACGAGGGCCGGTTTCGGATATTATCCATCCGCACTCCTGGTAGGTCTGGTTTTCTACTTCAGCGTCTTGCTACCGTCGTTTTCATCCCCTTCGGCTGCATTTCCCGCACAGCGATTAGCTTCCCCGTCGTCAGTGGCTGGTCCGCAATCAACCGTTCCTGCCATACCGCAAGCAGCACCAGTTTCAACCCCTGCTCCCTGCCGTGTCATCGGCCAGGTGTGGACGCGAGACGGACAGACGCCGATTTGCGGACAATAGTGAAGAAGCCGCCTGCGGCAAGTAAAAGGTTTTCGCACAAGCGGTCGCAGACCACGGAAGAACCACATCATGCGCGAAATTATCTGCCGGCTTGGCCAGTCTGTCGTTATCGGCGATCCCAATAGTGCGGACGCGGCCATCGCTGAACTTTGGCACGACGGCAATCTTGTTGAGGTCACGGTTGTGGAAGTGCGGGAAGAAGGCGAGCGCGGGGGCCATGCTCAGGTGCGGCTCGGCGTCAAGGCTTCGCCGGATGTGGGCGTCCACCGCAAAGAGATTTGGGTGCAGGTGCAGGAAGAAGACGCTAGGGCCGTGGGCGGCGAGGCATGGGTTTAGGGGATGCGGCAGAACGGGCTGGCGCGGTTTGGCGCAAGTAGGTAAGAACGCCATTGACGACGCTCATCACAATGCCGTAGATCGCGCAGCCCATCGCGGCGTTGAAGATAATGTTCCAGTCAAACATGTTTGATTATACCATAAGAAGAATTCAACATTGCCACAGTCGCATCCCATCAAAAAGTTCATAAAGACGCCTCTCGGCATCAACATCACCGGGAGCACTATTGGCTCCATCTTGGGGCCTTTGGCCCTTGTCGGGATCGGGGCAATTTGGACATATTCAGCAGGGCTTTGGGGAAGAAAACCTATTCCAGCGCCAATGGTTGTCTCGCAGAAACCGATTGTGAAGGTGGAAGCGTCTCTTCAGGAACTGCGGTCTCCAAAACTTCCTTCACCACCGCCTTTTGTGATAAAGAAGTTTGCTGACCTACCCAAAAATTTCCGAGGTACAGCAACTTTTAAGGAAGCAACCGCCGCCAGCAACGGAGTGGGTCAAGATCAGTCAATGAATTCCTACCAGTGGAGCGTCACGCCGCCAGTGGCAGCACTGGACCGAAAGACACGACCACAGGACAGTCCGCATGTTCAGGAAGTAACACGGAAATACAATCACGCAAATCATCTACTGCGCTCAGGAAACTCAAAAGGTGCTGCCATTGAGTTGCGTTTTATTATTTCCGTGCAGCCTAACTTCGCCGAAGCGCACAACAACTATGGTGCAGCACTGTTCCAGCAAGGACGTTTTCAGGAGGCAGAAGCGGAGTGGCGCGAGGCGCTCAAGCTAGATCCGACAAACGCTTTATATAACTTGAACTATAAGAAAGCACTCGCCCGAACAGGATTATTTGTGGGGATGTTTGTCAGCATGGATACGCTGTTGCCAGATCGTGAGCCGAAGGCAAACTTTATGGTCAGCGATCTGGCAGAGGGGCCTATCTATAATGTGTTGGTTAGGGATGCATTTTTCAGGAACAGCCCTCCCACTGTGATTGAAAACGGCTTCCGTGATCACATTGGGAGGATAAGTGTGCTGCCAAAAAAGATTGCGCTATTCTGCGACTCGCTTTACGGCGAACGGCTCCCGAGCCTTCCCACGGGTTATCGGGACCTCGAGATCCAAGTAACTTACAGCACTTCTCCTGCTGGGCTGCCGCAAACAAAAGCGTTCCTTTTTGTGCCTCGGCAGGATCAAAAAGGTATATGGCACTGGTATCCAGATCTCAACGACGCTCTATCCAGGGCAGAAGCTGCAATTCTTCCATTCTCTAATGCGCCGTTCTCGCCAACATCACCATAATCGTTGGCTATATCACTATGATTAACATTTCCTCATGCTCGACCAGTGGTAGCTGGACCGGCCGCTTGAAGCTGCTTGCGGCAAAGGCGTGTACCGCGTTTCTCTGCCCAACGGCATCATTCGGGGAACATGCGTGCGTAAAAGCCGCTGGTAACTAGCGCCGCAAGACGATGTAAAGGAAAACGACATTGCCGAAGAAGAAGCGCCCGCAAAACACCACAGGAGCTGTTGCCGGCTACGTCCGTGTCTCCGACGTCAAGTCCAAGTTCCCGCCGGACTGCCTCACCCTCGCGCAGAAGGAAAAGTTCGTCGAAAACCTGCGCCGCCTCCGCGTAGCCGAGCTTGTCGCCGACGCGGGGTGCCAGGGCGAGACCATCACCGCCTTGTACGACGGCATGAGCAGTGGCATCGTCCCTTTAGTGTGGTGTACCAGTGCGCTAGCGCCGAAGAGCGGCGACTGAGTCGCGTATTGCCGCGCCCTTGTTGAACTGAAGCACCGGCTGGATGGTGCCAGCTTGCTGTAACCTGCCTTGCATGACAGAACCTCCGTGCGTGAATTGGAACCCCGACTTAAACTGGAACTTAACCGATGACCGATTCTCTTCTTAATGTCTCCCTTGCTCCTGCCGATAAGGCGGCTTCATACGCCCGTGTTTCAACCGACTTTCAAGAAAAGAAGCAAATCTCCGTGCCAGCCCAGCACCGGGAAAACCGCGAGCACATCTTCAAGCGGGACTGGCTCCTCGGGCGCGAGTTCCAGGATGAAGGCATCAGCGGCGAAACCCTTCAGCGGCCCGGCCTCCAGGCCCTGCTTGCCTTGGCCGCCGAAGGGGCGCTGCCGGAAAACGGCGCGGAGCTGACGAAGCGGGCCGTGACGAAAAACGCTTTTCTCGACGTTGTGGTGGTGTGGAAGCTGGACCGGCTCACCCGCCCGGACGACGACGATGATCTGGACTTTCTCCTCATTCGGCGCGACCTGCGGCGCTGCGGCGTGCGAATCGAGTCCGTGACCGAACCCTGGGTCGCCGGCGCGTGCCAGGTGGACGGCTCTTCCATGGACCAGTTCATGGGCTATCTCGGACGCGGGCAGACGAAGGTGGAGAAAATCACCCGCGAAGCCCGCTTCGACCTCGGACGCCGCCAGATCGCCGAAGGGCAGGGGCGGCAGAACGGTCCGCCGCCTTACGGCTACGACTGGCTGGACCCCGCCGGACCGGACGGAGCGCCGCTGCCCCGCGCCGACGTGCGCCGGGGCCGCGCCTGGGCGCCCCTTGAACCCGCCGCCACCTGGGTCCGGTTCATCTACGCCCAGTACGTGGCCGGCGAGAGCGTTAACGCCATCACCGCTTCCCTCAACGCCCGGCGGGCCGTCTGCCCGTCCCAGTCCGGCGACGGCGGGCGGCGCATGGCGGGCGTCCGCGTCAGTAGCGGCGAATGGTTCGCCGATAGCGTCATCACCATTCTGAAGAACCGCCGCTACGCCGGCTGGGCCTTTCATCACAAGTCCGGGACCTGGCACAAAACCACGCAGGAAGACGGCGCCCTGAAGCCCGGCGGTCATCCGGCACTCGTCAGTCAGGATCTGTGGGACGCCGCGCAGCAGATCCGGGAAGGGCGGGGCCGCCGCCGGGCTGCCTCGTCGGACGCCCTTTTTGCCGGGGGGCTTCTGCGCTGCCCGCGCTGCGCCGCTGGGGGCCGCGACACGAGCATGGTCGTCATCACGCGGCATCACGCAAAGACGCTGGCTTCCGGGGAGCGCAAACGCTACCGCTGGATTGCCTACGGCTGCTTTGCCGCCCACAAGGCCCAGCTGCGCCGTAGCGCCGGCCTGCCGCCGGACGGCCTAGGGTGCGGGAACTTCGAGATAAGCCAGAGCAAAGTGCTGCCGCTGCTTCTAGCGTACTTGCGAAGGCTTGCCCGGTCCCTCACGCCGGCGGACGCGTCCCGGATGCAGCAGCTTTCCGAAGAAAAGCGGGCGGAGCTTCTCCTGCCGCGCGGCGGCGAGGGCGCTCGGGCCGCCCAGGCCGTCCAGCGGGCGGAACTCGAAAAACAACTCGCCCAGATTCCCTTGATGGAAACCAACTTCCAAATGCAGCAGGCCCAGGGGCTGATGACGATGGACAAGCTGCGGGACATGCTGGGCGGCATGGCGGCGCGGGCTGCGGCGCTGCGAGCGGCACTGGCCCAGCTCGAAGACGACAAGGAAGACGCGCAAACCTCGCCGCTGGTGGCTGCGTACCTTCTGCATCTTCTGGAAGACGACGGAGCGACGCCGCTGCAAAAGCGCGACGCCCTGAACGCCACTTTTCAGAAGATCGTCGTCGGTCTGGACCGCCAGAGCCTCAAAGTCTGGCTGAAATGAAGTCTGGCTGAAGCCGGGGGTTCCAGGGCCGAGGTTTATTATGAATACATTCCCTTTGTCTTGGAACCTGCTGCCTGCCGGCACCAAGCTGATCCATATCCACGTCTTCTGCTGCGAGAATGGCGGAAAGCTAGTCACCGGCTTCCCCTGCTACGGCGTGGAGATGACGGACGGCGCTCAGGACGCCGGCAGCCAGACGCTGTTCTATTTGGAAACGACGTTCAGTCCCATCGTTTTTGGGCTGGTCGGCCACCTCTGCGACCTACTGCGCTCGGTGGACATGGAGTTTCTGGTGTTCAACGAGACGCCGCTAGAATTGTGATATTGGAGATGTAAAAATAATATTCAGTGGAAGCGAAATAACTGAAATCTTTTCTCCAAAGGCTTGACAACCTGTATATGCAAGATGTATACTGTATATACAAGTCAAGAAAAACTTGATGACAAGCCGAGGAGAAAAATCATGGCATACGGTTACAACAACAAGAAATCTTTTACCCCCACACCCACCCAGAACTGGATCTGCATCGGCGACGGCGAAACCTCCGCGTTTTACCTGACCCAGATCCGCGCCGGTGCTGCGGTCCCCGCCGGCGCAGTGCAGGCCGACGACCGCTATCTCAAGGCGGTAATGCAGAACATTGAGATGAACGCTGCCGCCGGCTGGCTGTTTGACGCAAAACTCAATATGTTTGCCCAGGCTGCTGCTGCGGGTGAGGGGTTCTTGCCGTTCCCGGAAGATTTCATGGTCTCTCAGCAGGTGCATGTGCTGAGAGACGGTCGGCGGGTGCTGGCCGGGAAAATCACCCGCGCCAAGCTGGAGGACAACCTCGCATTCGCTACCGAAGAAGCGAATGTAGAGCTTGCGGCTGAGGCCAACTACCTGCTCGCGCTCATCGACTCCGTCAACCAGGCTTCGGCCCCGCAGTCAGTCCCAACGACCGACAACGCTCAAGACACTAACAGCCAGGAGGCGGACATGAACACATTCATCAACATCACGCTTTGCGAGAACGATTTTGAGGATTTTCAGGACACCGACATCCCTGCCACGCAGGAAGAGCAGGAGAGCCGGGTTCTTGCTGCCGTCAAAGCCGTGTACCCAGATGCAGACGTTTCCATCTCCCGCGCCTCGCTCATGGAGGCTTCGGTTGCCACCAGCGTCAACACCAGCGTTCATGGCATTGGCACTCGCGGCAATTCGCAGGGGACAGAGGACGAGGGCGCGGCGGCAGAGGCTAGGGAGCGGGTCTTTACCATCATCGGAAGCATTGACGAAAATTCGGCTGACTGGGCGATAGCTGCCTAGTCGCCCCCCCCGCCAATAATTAGCCAAATGAATTAGTTGCCCCCCCCATCTGGATTAATTAGTTGCCCCCCCATCTGGGGGATGAACCGTCTCAGTAGCTCATAATGCTCCACGCCTGTGGAGATGAACCGTTGCAGTAGTTCAGCCTGCCCTACGCTTGTGGGGATGAACCAACGCCGAAGATAAACCTGCACCGAGGAAACGAAAAACATGGAATACGAAAACATGGAATACGAGAAAATGCAATATGAGATCAAGCCGGCCACTCCCACAGAGAGGCAGATTGTCACTCAGCGGGTGCGAGCGCTAATGCCGCGCCTTTGGGCGTTCGCGCCGCAGCAGTCAAAGCTGCTGCGGAGCCTTGAAGCGGCAACCCGCCTCAAAGCCTCCGACGGGCTGCACCTGCGGCTGAAATACCTCTGCGACGAGTTTTTAGAGGACGAGCGGCACGGGGGCGAGGAGTTTCCGCCGGATCTCAAACGACTTACCGGGATGCTGCTCGTGGACACTAACGCGCACGAAATCGACAAGCAGGGCAAGCGCGTCAAAACGGGGCCGAAGCCCAGGACGGCAGCGAGCGAATGGGCGGCGGCTGGGCTGGACCTATCGCCCAATTTGCCAGGTCCGCCCAAAGAGTTTCCAGTCCAAATCAACCTGCGGGTCAGCGCAGTCGAGAAAGACGGCCTGGATAGAATCAGAGAGAAAACAGGAGAGGCCCATTCTGAGATCATCCGCCGCCTTGTGCGAGAGGCTGATCCAGCGCCCGCGCAATGAACATCCTTTGCCAGAGGATGTCCTCTGGCAGAAAGTCCCGATCCGCACGTTGCGGTCGGGGCTTTTGTGGTTCTGCGGGGAGTGGAGGAGGCTTCAGCCCCCATCTCCTCTTGGTCGGAATGTCGGCACTCCGGGAAATCCCTAGCTAAAGCTGGCAATTACTTACTTCCCTTGATTTTTCGAGTAGCAGTGTTATAAAACGGTTATCTGCGTAACGGCCGTGACTTTGCTCGGTACCAACACCAACACCAAGCTGAACTCCGCCGCCGCCACACTGCATTAAAGGAATCACGGCCATGATTTATGTCCTGGCACTGCTTCTTTTGGCCGCGTCCGCCTGCGACATTCAGGCCCGCCGCATTCCGAACGGCCTGTGCGCCGCCGGGATTGCGGCGGGTCTGGCCGGCCACTTCTGGCACGGCGGCGGGCCGGGCGTCTGGTCTTTGGCAGGGATTGCCGCTGCGCTGCCCCTGCTGCTGCTGTACGCCGTCAAGGCGTTTGGGGCCGGGGACATCAAGCTTTTGATGGCCGTCGGCGCACTGATGGGGCCGGTCTTTTTGCTTTGGGCGCTCGGCGGCGCGATTTTCGCCGGGGCAGGGCTGGCGCTGGTCGGCATCACAGCCAGGAGCATCCGGTCATGGCCTCTTCTGCCTCTCAAGAGCCGGATGCCGTTTGCCCCGGCCATTGCCCTCGGCGCGGCGTTTGCCTGCCTGCATTTACGGCTTTTACATATAGGATTATGAGACGACGCAAACAGCTTCAGCAGGGGGCGGCGCTGGTCGAGTTTGCGCTCATCAGCAGTCTGCTGTTTCTGCTCTTGTTCGGCATCATCGAAGTTGGGCTGATTTTGGGTGATCAAACTCAGGTCAATCAAGCCGCGCGGGAAGCCGCGCGTTCGGCAGCGGTCGGCAGCACAGTGGAAACGGCGCAGGCCACCGCCGTTTCCGCCGGAACCGGCCTTAAGCTGACGGCGGCGGGCGTGTTTCTAGAAAGAAGCGCCGACGGTGGCACCACTTGGAGTGCGCTCGGCGACATTGGGTCTGCAAACAATGCCGTCTCCGGCAGCTTGATCCGGGCCACGGTGTCTTACAACCATCCGCTGGTCACGACGCTGATTTTTTCCAGCAGCACCCGTCTGCTGACGTCTAAAATGGTGATGCAGCGTGAATAAACAAGTTTTCGAAGATAAACAAGTTTTTGCCGGCAAGCGGCGCGGCGCGACTTTGCCTTTAGTCTTATTCCTGCTGACCGGCCTGCTGGGGGCGGCAGCGCTGGCGATTGACCTCAGCACTATGGATACGGCCCGGCAGCGGGCGCAGGTCGTGGCCGATGCCGCCGCGCTGGCCGGGGCGGCAAGCCCCGCGCCGGCAGTGTCTGCGGGGTTAGTCATCGCGGCGAACAATGCTGCCGGCACCACGTTTAGCGGGGCAGCCGTCACGACAGGCTCAAACGGCGCAGTGACCGTACATGGCTCGGTGAACGCGCCGCTTTCGTTCGCCCCGGCGGTCGGTTACGCACCGACGGGGACGGACGGCTCGGCGAACACGCTGACCGTGTCGGCGTCGGCGACAGCGGCCATGTCGGCGGCGTGCAGCCTGCCGGTGGGGATGCCGGTCGCGCCGTTTGGGATCATCGGCGACGACCCCACCAACACTGACCCGGCGGTGGCGTTCGTGTCCGCCCTGCTGACAGGCACGAAGACGCTGACGCCGGGCGCGTACCAGGCGGCAAGCACGCAGGTCATGCTGCGGCTTAATCTGTGGGACGTCTCCGGCAATTTGAAAGTGCCAGGCAGCTTTGATCCGCTTCTCATCAGCGGCACCGGGGCAGGCTACCAGAGTACAATTGGACAGATGTCTGACCAACCACTTTCCGCTGGGCAAGTGTTCTCGACCCCGCCGCTCATCTATGATAGTACGGCATTGACACGCGCAGGAATTGCAGCCCGGCTTGCGCCGTCCGACACGCAGTTCAAAAACGTTTCGTATCCTGTAGTGACTTATGATACTTGGTTTAACGGGAGCCAGCC
>CAXTRL010000017.1:11333-20882 GCA_964246575.1 uncultured Armatimonadales bacterium | reverse complement strand
GTGCTGGACGTGGGCGACGGCGTCTTTGAAGTGCGCTCCACGGCGGGCGACACGCATCTGGGCGGCGATGACTTCGACCAAAAGATTGTGGATTTTGTGGCCGAGGAGTTCCGCAAGGATCAGGGCATTGATCTCCGCAAAGATAAACAGGCCATGCAGCGGATGCGTGAAGCGGCGGAAAAAGCGAAAGTCGAGCTGTCTAATGTCGTGCAGACGACGATCAACCTGCCGTTCATTACCGCTGACGCCGACGGGCCGAAGCACCTGGACGTGGGCCTGAGCCGTGCCAAGTTCGACGAGCTGACCCGTGATCTGGTCACGCGCACCGAAGAGCCGTTCAAGCGGGCGCTGACGGATGCCGGCATTGAAGCCAAAGATGTGGACGAGATCATTCTGGTCGGCGGCTCGACGCGCATCCCGGCGGTGCAGGACTTGGTCAAGAAGCTCGGCGGCGGCAAAGAGCCGAACCGCAGCGTTAACCCGGATGAAGTCGTCGCCATCGGCGCGGCCATTCAGGCAGGCGTTCTGGGCGGCGAAGTCAAGGACGTTGTTTTGCTGGACGTGACCCCGCTGTCATTAGGCATCCAAACCCTGGGCGATATGTTCACCAAGCTGATTGACCGGAACACGACGATCCCGACCCGCAAGTCCGAAGTCTTCTCGACCGCTGCCGATGGGCAGACGGCGGTAGACGTGGTGGTGTATCAGGGCGAGCGCCAGGCGGCGTCCCAGAACAAGCTGCTGGGCCGCTTCCAGCTTACCGGCATCCCGCCGGCCCCGCGCGGCGTCCCGCAGGTGGAAGTGACTTTTGACATTGACGCAAACGGCATTGTGAACGTCTCCGCCAAAGACCGGGCGACAAACAAAGAGCAGCGCATCACGATCTCCGGCGCGGGAACTCTGGACAAGTCCGAAATCGAGCGCATGGTCCGCGAAGCCGAAGCGCATGCTTCGGAAGATGCCGCCCTGCGCGAAAAGGCGGAAACCCGCAACCACGCCGATCAGCTCGTTTATTCGACCGAGCGCCTCATCAAAGACCTCGGCGACAAGCTGCCGGGCGACGAGAAAGCGAAAGTCGAAGGCGCGATTGCAAACGTCAAGTCCGCGCTGGAAGGTGATGACACGGGCCGGATCAAGACCGCGACCGACGAGCTTCAGCAGGCGTCTTACTCGCTGTCCGAAATGCTGTACAAGCAGGCCGACGGCGGCGGCGCAGAAAGCAACGGCTTCCATGCCGAGGGCGGCGCACCGGAAGGCGCAACCGAAGATGTCAAGCCCGCCGATGACGTGATTGACGCCGAATTCAAGAGCGAGTAACCGTCCTTCTTTCATGGCAGCAAAAAGCGGCTTAGGACAGTGTCCTAAGCCGCTTTTTCCGTGTCCGGTTCGGGTTCCGTAAATGTTAGGCTGGAGCAGTGAATGACGATACGCGCTTCCACCCGCTCAAACTCAATGTGCAGGTACAACTCACCTAGTTTGGAAGGCTGCTTTGTGTCATAACGCAGCCAGCCTAGTTCTGAATGCTCCTGATGGTTCAACTTAAACAGGGTTTCCACTTCCGCGAAATTGACAATGCCGCCAAAGCGCACTGTGACAGCGGGCGCATGATGCCCGCGATAGCCTACCCAAACTAGCGGACTGAGTTTCAGCGTCAGCTCACGCCGTGAACCTAAAATGACAGCCTCAAACAGCGCATGGTTGAAGTCGTGCGACAGTTCGGGGGGATCACTTTTTTTGCTCATGTCACACTGACCAATCTTCCACTTTAAGGCCCGGAACCTGCCCAAAGTCTTTCAAGTTGCGCGTTAGCAACGTGGCATCATTTGCCAAACAGATGGCGGCGATCCTCAAATCCATCGTCCCAATGCGGAGATGTGCCTTAAGAAGTTGTTCAAATTCGTTTGCCGCTTGAGTGTTGAAAGACAAGACCGTCAAAGCACGAAAAGTAGCAACGTGATCTTCAAGAAGCGCGTAAGTCTTTTGTAGCTGTGCCGGTGTGCTTGCTTGTGCCGCCCGTGAAAGCCAGCCGCGCATCTGTTCTTCGTAGTTTACGATAGTTGTGCCGATCCGACCAATCGGAACCTGGTCTAGCCGCATTTGAAGTGGAAGGGCAGAACTGCCGCCACGCTCCAAAATACTGAGGTAATCTGTATCAAGCAGCCACATTAGGCTGTCTCCTCATAGTCCGGCGGACGAAAAGAGTCGCGCCATTCTTTCCCGGCTCGCACGGCCTCTTCAAATTCCAGGTCGTCAGCGAAGATGCCGACGATCCGTTTCCACCCATGCGGCTCTTCGGCTTCTTTGTCTTGTCCTTGCGCGTTTTCTTTGTTCTGCTGGTTTTCCCGCTGCAGCTGTTCCAGCTTTGTTTCCACTGCGGCCAGTCGTTCTTCCAATGCTTGTAATGACATCTGTTTTTGTCCCTTCTATGCCGACCAGTCTTCCACAACTAATCCTGCATCGGCGAACCGATAAGGTGAGCGCAGGCATGATTTTTGCGCCTTTGTTCTGCTCCATTGTACCCGCAGAATACTGTCCCGCCAAATGCCGCTGAGCGGGAACATTTTGGGGAGAATATACGACAAAACTGTAATGGGTAATGCCCTGCGGCGATCAAGGCTGCACTGCCCTGAAGAAGCTGCAATGCCTTAGAGAACAGGATGAAGTCCCGAATGGCTGACATGAAGAACCTTGATGACACGCTGGTAATGGACCGCACCGAGGAAGCGCCAAGCTCCAGTTCGGGCGATGCGGCGCCAAAGCGTGTGGCTCATTACGACATCAAACGCGAGATTGGGCGCAGCGCACTGTCCGTCGTTTACGAGGCCCAGGACACGCACACGGACCAGGAAGTAGCTTTAAAGCTGCTGACGCTGTCTTCTGCGCTTACGCCGCTGGAAGCGGAGGCTCTTGTCGCCCGCTTTGAGCGGGAAGCGCGTACCGCAGCCCGGCTTTCGCATCCAAACATCGTGCATATCCATGAAGTCGGCGCGGACCAGGGCCGGCATTTTCTCGCGATGGAATACTTGAAGGGGCAGACGCTTCGGGCACGAGTGCGCGAAGGGATGCTGACGCCGAATGAAGCTTTTTCCATCCTGGCCCAGATTACCGGGGCGCTGGACGCGGTCCATAAAGCCGGAGTTGTCCACCGCGACGTCAAGCCGACCAACGTCATCCTGCTGCCGAACGGCACGGCGAAGCTGCTGGATTTCGGCATTGCCCGCTCCGGCAAAGAAACGGCCATCACGCGGCGAGGGATGATTATCGGCTCGCCGTCCTACATGGCGCCTGAGCAGATCAAAGGAGAAGCCGGGGCAAAAGCCACGGACATCTGGGCGCTGGGCGTGCTGAGCTATGAAATGCTGACCGGGCAACTACCGTTCACCGGCCAAAACGTCGGGGGCGTCATGTTCCAAATCATGCATGAAGCGCCCGCTCCGATGCCTGCCCTGCCGCCGGCCGTTCAGCAGGTGCTGCTGCGGGCGCTGGATAAGCGCCCATCCCAGCGCTACCCGACGGCGGGCGCTCTGGTTCAAGCCTTGAAACTGGCGTATCCCAAGCAAGCGCCGACGGCTTCCGAACGGGAATTTGCCGAAACGCCGCTGTTTGCGGCGGCACCGAAGCGTGCTGCATTCCCAAAGGCTGCTGCATTCCCGAAGCCTGCGGTGTTGCCAAAGCCGACGGTGTCGCCAAAGCCTGCGGCCTCGTTTTCTTTGCCTGGTCCTAAATGGCTGCCGGAAGCGGCTTTGCTGAGCCTCTTTTTGCTGGGCTTTTGCGGCGCGTTTCTTCTGCGGATACATTCTTCCAGCCAGGCGGAGAAACAGGCTGCGAGCATTCCCGCTGCTCAAATCCGCAGCCAATCCATTCAAGCGTCAGCGCCGCCGCGCGTTCTTGCCGCGCCGCAGCTTTCAGCGCCTCAGCCGCAAGCGGCTCGCCCGGATGTTTCATCGGCACCTGCCCCTGTTGCGCTGAAAGTGCAGGCTGCCTCTCAAAGCCATACGTCCACGCCGGCCAAACAAATTGCTGTCCGAGTAAAGCCTGAACATGTTGCTCCGGCTGCGGCTTTCGCGCCGGTCCAGCCGAAACCACAACCCACGAATGCTCGTTCGGCGAATGAGCGCCTGGCTGCGAACCGGCAGGCTCCAGTGCCGGCGGCTTCCCGCCCGCACAGCGCCGTGCCGATCAGGCATCCTGCTGTGATCCAAGTTGCCAGCCGGCATTTTTCTGAACCTGTCGCTGCCCCGCAGCCTGTTCCAAGAGCCGAGCGCCCTGAACTGGAACAAGCCGCCCCGCAGCCGGCCCTGGTGCAAATCGCCGCGCCGCCTGCTTCCGTGCAGCGCACCGATCAGGCCGTCACTCTGCCTACGGGCGGGGACGGTTATGACCCCGAAGCCGATGCACGGCGTCGTAAGTCGGACTGGTCCCAAGATGGGCCTGCCTCTCGGCCCTAAAGGTTCAACACGACAAAAAGCGTGTAATTGTAATTGGAGATTCCCGGAAATGACGCAAAAAGAAGACGAACTGGCCCAAACGGCCAGGGGGAAGGCACCGGCGGTTGATCTTGACAACTTGGAAGCGACGCAGATCGTCTCTTTAGACGATCTCAAAGAATTGGAGCATTTGGAGCTTGCCCGCGCCGATGCGGCTGAGCCGGCCCGGCAGCGCCGCACAGTGATCGCTGCTGGAATTGTTCTCGGTCTGGTCCTGGCCGCTGCCATACTGTGCGTGATTTTCCTGCGAAGCGGAGGACACTAACGATGTTTTTTATTTCCCGAACACAGATCATTCGTGCGGCAATTGCGTCGGTAGTTTTGGCGTCTTCCTGCACCTTTTTGCCGTCGGCAAGAAGCGATGCTTATACCTATGCCTTTCCGACTGTTCCTGAGTCAAGCTGGATCGGCCTTCGCTTGATCATTTTGCCCCAGTCAAAGGCATTGCAGCACTACGGTTATCAAGAACTGTATCAAGACGCCAGTCAAAATGCCAATCAAGACACGACATCCCAGTACGCCCCGCTGCGTTATGAAGATTACGTCGGCAAAATTGTTCGCGTGGTTGGCATCGGGCGCGGCAATCTGCCTGGCGGCGACCATGTGGATGAGGCGGATCTGCAGGTTGAAGGCAGCAGCAACACCATTCACGGTGACATTGATCACGGCTGTATGACGGATGTCGCGCCTGCTTCCGATTTGGAAACCGCAAGAAAACTGTATTTAGGCAAAACCTTGTGGCTTTCGCGAGACCATCTCAGCACATATGATGCCCAAAAAGACACGTCCGACGCGCCTGGTTCACCCACCTGGCATGAGGCGTTCGAGAAAGTCGCCGTCAAGCAGTATTCGCCGGTGAAAGTTCTGGATATTGTTCCGGGCTGGTATGCCAGCGCTCCCACACGCTTCATCGTGCAGGAAGAAGCAGGCACAAGCGGCGCACAAGGGTATGTGGATGTTCACATGAGCGACACAAACATTCCTGATGACCTCAAGGCGCTGGATCGGTTCGGGGACACTTTTTCAGACACAGACCCACGGACTAAGTATCAGTGGCCTTCAAAGGTCTGGTCGGCGCTGGAAAACAAACAAGTTTTTGTGGGAATGACCGCGCCGCAGGTTCGTATGAGCTGGGGAGCGCCGAAAGAAGTGCAGAAGCCGACCGGCCTGAACGGCACCGAGCAGTGGGTGTACGATCCCGCCCATGTTTTGACGTTGAAAGACGGGGTGCTGGAAGACATTTCCAGCACCCCGACAGCCACAAACCAGCCAGCAGACACGAAATAGTGCGGCTATTTGGCTAACAGCGTGACGACAAAAGCGGCTTAGGACACTGTCCTGAGCCGCTTTTCACTGTGACCAATCTTCTACAATAAGCCCCGGAACGTGGCCGGAATCTCTCAAGTTGCGCGACAGCAGCGTCGCATTTTTGGCAAGGCAGATTGCAGCGATTTTCAAGTCCATCGTGCCAATCCTCACCCGCGCTTGCTGTAACTTCTCAAGCTGGTCTGCGGCCTTTGTGTCATAATCCAGCAGAGCAATTTCCCGATACCGCAGTTTTCGCTTGGGCGATATAGGCTAGCCACCCCCGCATTTGTTCTTCATAAGTGATAATCGTTACAAACACTTCCGCTGATGGTACGGAAGCTAAACGCCGACCAATACTAAACGCCTCAATCGTGTCTTGGTTGAAGATGCTAAGATGATCCGTATCTAAAATCAGCATGATCAATCCTCGTCATCTTTCGGGCGCAATGACTCTCGATACTCGCGTCCGAGACGCATTGCTTCCTCATAAACTGGGTCGTCTTTGAACTGTCCCCGGATTCGTTCCCACCACGGGGCTTTGTCTGCCGTATCTGGACCTGCCGTATCTGGATTGGACTGCTGTTTTAACTGCTTAACTTCCACTTCCAGCGCGTCCATTCTTTCTTCCAATGCTTCGAGTGACATTCGCTTCTTCTCCAAACCGCTTGATGAAGCGATTATACCTGGGTTATGAACACAAAAAGCGGCTCAGGACACTGTCCTGAGCCGCTTTAATGCGTCGCCTCCTACTACGGCGAGGTCGCTTCCTGGAGGGCAGCGTCCGTAGGGACTAAGCCCTGGTTCTTGGCTTCTTCTCTGCCGGATTCAATCGCTTCGTGAACGGCGGCTTGGGCCACGGTGGTAACTTTCTGGCCCAAGCCCTGTGCGGCGGCTTGCGCCTTGTCGGCGAGGGCGTCACGGGTCTTGCCAAGCGTCTTGTGTTCGTAGTTAGTTTCCGGGACAGCAAAGCCGAGGCCCGCACCGAAGACAATGCCCATCGCGCCGATAGCAAGCGGATTAGACTGAAGGGTCTTGCTGAACCAGCCTGCGCCTTGCTGGGCGTGCGTCTGGACTTGGGAGCCGAGGTTACCGGCAGCCACCTGGACTTGCCCGGCGACGGTGCCGACTTTCTCAGCGGCGCCACCGGCGGCATCGCTGGGGCTGACAGGCGGCAGGCTGGAAGTGGCCCTGTTGTTGCGGACAAGCCAGACCAAGCTGGACAAGAAGACGATTGCTTGAAGCGGGTTGCGCTGGATCAAGCTCCAAATGCTCATGCCTGCTGTGGAGGCCGCGCCGGCGACAACGCTTTTGGATTTGCTCCCCGCGTCAGTGGCGGCACTCTTAGCGGCGTCCGCTTTGCCGGCAATCTTTTGGGCGGCGTCTTTTGCTTTGTCTGCGACAGCCTGCGCGGTGTCCTGCGCTTTATCCGCCACAGAAGCTGAAAGATCCTGCGCTTTGTCGGCCACAGAAGCCGAAAGATCCTGCGCCTTGCCGGCAATGTCCTGAGCGGACTGCGTTACGTTTTGTGCCATATCCTGAGCCTTATCCCCAACAACGTCCTGCACCTTGCCGGCTGCATCCTGCACTTGGCCGACTACGTCGCCAAGTTTCTCTGCGGCTGCGCCCGTGTCCACAGTTGGCGCTGTGTATTGGGGCGCTTTATAACTGTCTAACGCGGAGAACTCGCTTAATGCGCTTGTGTCTTCCGGCATAGCGAGTGAGTCCTCGTCAGAAAAAGCCGAAGCAGTCGCATCAGGCGTGTAATCTTCACCGGCGTAGCCTGCGCCGATGCCCTCCGCCAGCGGGACCGATTCAAACGGGCCGTCTACCATCAGCACCGTGCCGACTTCAACCGTGCCGTCAATGGAGTCTTCCACCAGCACTATGTCGCCGACTTCCACGCTGCTGCCTTCGCTTAGCTCCACGCTGCCGACTTCTATCGTATCTTCAATCGGCACTGCATCTCCCATGACCGGCTCAACCGGCTCATGGTACTGCGGCCTGTTCTTCCTGCTCATGCTTCCTGTTCTCCTCAAAAATTAGTGTTAAGCGGCAGCCTGTGCGCCGGAGCTTTTCAGGAACCGGGCGGCGGCGAAACCAATCACAGCCGCGGCAGCCAGAAAATAAGCCGGCTGAGTGCGCCCGAAGGTCTCGGCATCCTGAATCACTTCATCAATGCTCTTTTGCTGGATCGTTGTTCCAACTTCAGTCATCTTTTCGGCGGCTTGGTCCAGATACGGGGCGACAAGAACGCCGACGCCCTGCGAACGGAACGACCCGCCGTTCTGCTTCAAGAGCTGAGCGGCGTCGGTGATGCTAGTCGCCAGGCTGTCCTTTTGCTCGGCCAAAGTTGCCTTCAGCTTGGTGCTGACCAAGTTCACTGCCTGTCCGGCGTATTGCTGACCCTGCTGGACGGCCTGCTGGGTTTGTTCTTTCACTTGGTCGGCCAGCGGCGCGGCTGCAGCCGCTATTTGTTCTGTGTCTGCCAATGCTCGGTCCTCCTGCAATTCTGGTTGCCTGCAAATCTCTTCGCAGACAATATCTCTCCTGCGATTTCTACCCGCCAGCCGCTTAATCTAAACGAAAAGGTGTTGCGGAACAAAAACAGTTTGGCCTTTGTTACATAAGTTGACAGCATAACGCTCATATGGAATAATAGTGAAAAGCACAGGCAAGTTGCAGGAGAGACACGATGGCTGTAGATTACAAAGATTATTATCAAATTTTAGGCTTATCCAAAACCGCCACAGAGAAAGAAATCAAAGCGGCTTACCGAGGTCTGGCGCGGAAGTACCACCCGGACGTAAATCCGGGCGATAAAAGCGCGGAAGAAAAATTCAAAGATGTCGGCGAAGCGTATGAAATGCTGTCGGACGCCGACAAGCGCTCTAAATACGACCAGTTCGGTGACCAGTGGAAGTCTTACAGCCAGGGCAGCGGATTTAGCGGCGGCAGCCAGGGCAATAGAGAGGGTGGGGGCAGTCAGGGAAGCGGGCGGCAGCCGGACTTTGATTTCGGCGGCACTCCCGGCAGCTCCGCTTCCATTGATGACTTCCTGTCGTCGCTCTTCGGCGGCCAGGGTGGCGGGCAAGGCGGCGGGTTTAGCGGCGGCCAGAGCGGCGGCTTCGGCGGATTCAACGCCGGGCGAGCGCCGGGGCGGGTATCCCCCCAAAGCGAGAAGGACACCGAGTATCCTGTAGAAATCACCTTGGAAGAAGCGTATCGCGGCACCACGCGCTCGTTCACGATCAGCCTGCCGGAAACCTGCGGGCAATGCGGCGGCGCAGGCGCGGTTTCTGTCGGCCGGGATCGGCCCTGCCCCATGTGCGGCGGCTCCGGCAAAGTCAAAGGCGGGCGCGGCTTATTCGGCCAAAGCCTCTGCCCGCAGTGCAGCGGCACGGGGCAGGCGACGGAAGCCTGCCCGGAATGCCGGGGCGAAGGCACCGTCACTAAGCAGCGCCGCTTGTCCGACATTAAAATCCCGCCGGGCGTCACCGACGGCCAGCGGATCCGATTAGCCGGGCAGGGCGGGGGCGGCGGCGACCTGTACTTGAAGATCAAGATCAAGCCAAATGCACGTTTTGAGCGCATCGGTGACGACCTCAAAACCGATTTCACGGTTCCATACACGGTCGCCGCGCTGGGCGGGGAAGCGTCGGTGGAGACGTTTGACGGCCCGCGCACCTTGAACGTCCCGGCAGGAACGCAGAGCGGCCAGTCGTTTCGCTTGAAGGGCCAGGGAATGCCGATCTTG
>CAXTRL010000017.1:0-11323 GCA_964246575.1 uncultured Armatimonadales bacterium | reverse complement strand
GGCAATCTGAGCGCAACAGTCAAGCTGACGGTCCCCAAAGACTTGTCGCCGCGTGAGCGTGACCTGCTCTTGGAGCTGGCGAAGCTGCGCTCGGACACAGTGAAAGTGTAGGTGTCCTATGGCATTTGTCAAAGACAGAGACCAGCCGATCTACACGATCAGCATTGCCGCAAAGCTTGTGCGCCCGCTCCCCCGGACTGCCTCTGAGGCCGGAGAATCGGCCAAGCCGATCCATGCCCAGACACTGCGGATGTACGACAAGCTGGGCCTCGTCAAGCCGCAAAAAGTCGGCAAGAACCGTTTCTACTCGGATCGGGATATTGAGCGCTTGCAGCAGATCCAGCATTTCACGCAGGACATCGGCATTAATTTAGCCGGCGTCGCGTATATCTTCGCGCTGTTGGACCAAATCCAGCAGGAGCAGCGCCAGGCGGGCGAAAGCACTTTGGAGCGCGTGGAGTCCATGCTGCGCCGCGCCGAAGACCGTGTTCGGGAGATTACGACGGCGCATGAAGAACCCACGGATTGAAATTCTCCACGGATTTAAATCCGTGGCTGAAGAGCCTTCATCTGGTTGTCCTGCGGACAAAAGAGAAGAATGCAGGCATTGGCAGAAGGCTTCTTGTTATTCTGTCCGCAGGACAGTCAGCCGAAGGCTATTCAGCCATGCAATTTATTGCGTGGCACTTAAAACTAAACCACCAAGAGGTGAAAAATATGTTTGAAAAGTTTACCGAAAAAGCGCGGGAACTGGTGCAGACGGCCCAGGATATTCTGGTGCGCTACAAGCACACTCAGCTTGATACCGAGCATCTGCTCCTTGCCATGCTGGAACAAAACGAAGGGCTGGCCGTGCAAGTCCTGCAAACGCTGAACGTGGACACGCGGACGCTGGCCCATGCAACGGAAGAAGCCCTGGCGCGTGCGCCGAAAGTCCAGTATGCCGACCAGGGCGCACAGATTTATATCACGCCGCGCATCAAAAAAGTCTTTGACCTGGCAAAAGAAGAAGCCCAGCGGCTCCACGACAGCTACGTCGGCGTCGAGCATCTGCTGCTCGGCCTGATCACAGAAAGCGACGGCGGCGCGGCGCGGCTTCTAAAGCAGCAAAATGTAGACGAAGAAAAAGTCTACAAAGCGCTGCAATTTGTGCGCGGCTCTTCGCGCGTGACTGACGAAAACCCGGAAGAAAAGTACCGAATGCTGGAGCGGTTCTCGCGGGATTTAACGCAGCTCGCCCGCGAAGACAAGATTGACCCGGTGATCGGGCGCGACGAAGAAATCAAGCGGACGATTCAGATACTTTCGCGCCGGACCAAGAACAACCCGGTGCTGATTGGCGACCCCGGCGTCGGCAAGACCGCGATCGCCGAAGGACTGGCGCTGAAAATCGCGGGCGGGGACGTGCCGGAAAACCTGCGCGGGCGCCGCCTGCTGGCCCTGGACATGGGCGCAATGGTCGCCGGCTCCAAGTTCCGGGGCGAGTTTGAGGAGCGGCTAAAAGGCGTCATGGACGAAGTCCGCAAAGCCGCCGGCCAGGTCATCTTGTTTTTGGATGAGCTGCATACGGTGGTCGGCGCAGGCGCGGCGGAAGGGGCGATGGATGCGTCCAATATGCTCAAGCCTGCGCTTGCGCGGGGTGAATTGCAGTGCATCGGTGCGACGACTTTGGACGAGTACCGGAAGAACATTGAGAAAGACGCCGCTTTAGAGCGGCGCTTCCAGCCGATAGTGGTCGGCGAGCCGTCTATTAGTGACACGATTGAAATCTTGAAGGGACTGCGCGACAAATACGAAGCGCATCACACGGTCAAGATAGACGACAGCGCATTGGTGGCTGCCGCCGAACTCAGCGCCCGCTATGTTACCGAGCGATTTTTGCCTGATAAAGCGATTGACTTGATTGACGAAGCGGCGTCTAAAATCCGTATTGAGAACTCGTCCATGCCGGCGGACATTAAAGCGATGGAGTCGCGCTTGACCAAAATCCAGGCCGAAGGCCGGGCGGCGGCGGATTCCCGCGACTACGAGAAAGCCGCCCACCTGCGAGACGAAGAAGTAGCCCTGCGCCGCGAGTTTACGGAGCGCCGCGATGCCTGGATGCGCGAAGCGGGCGTGGATAGCGTCGTGGACGAACACGACATCGCCGCCTTGATCTCGAAGTCCACCGGCATTCCCGTTTCCCGTATGTTTGAGGAAGAAGCCGACAAGCTGCTGGCGATGGAACAAAAGCTGCACGAGCGGGTCATCGGTCAGGAAGCCGCCATTGAAGCGGTCTCGGAAGCCGTCCGGCGCGGACGAGCGGGCCTCAAGGACCCGAACCGGCCCATCGGCTCGTTTCTCTTTTTAGGTCCCACGGGCGTCGGCAAGACCGAGCTTGCGCGGGCGCTGGCCCAGTTTATGTTTGACGATCCTGAAGCAATGATCCGCATTGACATGTCTGAGTACATGGAGAAGCATTCGGTGGCGCGACTGATCGGCGCACCGCCCGGCTATGTCGGCTACGACGAAGGCGGGCAGTTGACCGAAGCCGTCCGCCGCCGCCCGTATCGCGTGGTTCTTTTAGATGAAATCGAAAAAGCGCACCCGGACGTGTTCAACATTCTTTTGCAGATTCTGGACGCCGGACGCCTGACCGACAGCACGGGCCGCACCGTAGACTTCAAGAACACGGTGGTCATTATGACCTCCAATATCGGCAGCCAGTTCATTGAAGCCATGCCCGTTGGCGCGTCCCCCCACGAGCAGGACGCTTTGTACGACAAAATGAAGGAGCGCGTCACCCAGGAGCTAAGACTGCACTTTCGCCCGGAGCTTCTTAATAGAATAGACGAAATCATCGTCTTCCATGCCTTGAACCAGCCGCAGATCACCCAAATCGTTGATCTCTTGCTGAAGGGAACCGAGCGCCAGTTGTCCGCCCGCAAACTGCATTTGGAAGTCACCGACGCCGCCAAGACGCTCATCGCCGAGTCCGGCTTTGACCCGCTTTACGGAGCGCGTCCCCTGCGCCGGACCATTCAGCGCATGGTCGAGAACCCCATCTCATCCGGCATCCTGCGCCGCCAATTTACCGATGGCGACACGATCATCGTCGACAGCGACGGCGAAAAAATCGTTACGTCGCTGAAAGTCCCACGACGGGCAGCAGAACCCGTTGCGGCTTAACGCGAAAGAGCGGGGGCAGATGCCCCCGCTCTTTTTTGTTTGCATGGTACAATGCTTGTATGATCGAGAGTTCCCAAATCCTCAGTGTTGCCGACAAAATCGCCGAGCAGTTCCAGCCGGAGCGTATTATCCTATTCGGCTCTTACGCCTATGGCACACCTAACGAAGACTCCGACGTGGATTTGCTGGTCGTCATGCCTCTGCCGAACAAAGGGCGCGGCAGAGCTTCCGACATACGCCTGCACCTAGAAGTATCGTTCCCGCTTGATCTAGTCATCTGCGACCCGGAATACATTGCACAGCGCATCGAGATGAACGATTATTTTTTGCAGGAAATTACCAAGAAGGGAGAAGTGCTTTATGCAGGCGATGACGCAAAAATGGATCAACAAAGCGGAAGGCGATTGGGGCAGCGCCAACCGTGAAGGGCAAGTGCAGGCCGGCGCGAATTATGATTTAGTCTGCTATCTGGCTCAGCAGTGCGCCGAGAAGTATCTCAAAGCGCGGTTGCAGGAAGCCAATCTGGTGTTTCCGAAGACTCATAATTTGCCAGCTTTGTTGGCTCTGGTTCTGCCTGTGGAGGCTTCCTGGAATGTGCTGACAGTCGCCTTGACAAAGCTTGACGACTACAGCGTCGAGTTTCGCTATCCCGGAAGAGATGCTGTCGCCGCTGATGCCCAAGACGCACTACTGCTCTGTCGTCAGGTGCGGGAAGCCGCGCGGCGTTCCTTTGGCCTGCCGATTTAGTGCGCTTCCCTGCGCTCGTAAACCTGGAGAAAACAAAGATGGATGGCTACGAGGTCAAAGTCTATTATAGCGCCGCCGACGAGTGCTATGTCGCCGAAATTGTTGAGTTCATCGGCTGCGCCGTAGATGGGCCAACGCCGGAAATTGCTTTAGCCCGTCTGCACGACGCCAAAGAAGAGTGGATGCAAATCATGCGCGAGAAGGGCGAACTGCTGCCTGCACCGCGTTACGGGGCGCCGCAAAGAAAGATGACGATGGCAGCATAAGCAAACGTGAGCGGAAGCATTTGCTTCCGCTCTTTTCGTTTGCGTGGTACAATCAATCAGATGTTCACGGAGACACAGCTTGTTACCATTGATGATCAACTGCGCTTTGTGCTGTTTGGTTTGGAATGTGCGCTTGATGCCGAGTTCTCTGTGGAGGCTGTCGAGAAGATTTTCTCCGACGGCGAACAGGACGCTGTCGGCGAGAAGCATTACAAGTTATGGGCCGTTAAGCGTCAGATCGTCACCGGGCATGTGGAAGCGTATGAACCAGCAGACGTTTGGCTTACGGTTCAAAGCCTAACGCCTTTTAGTCCATCACTAGCAGCCATTGTTGAAAGAGCAAAATATCAAGTTTACCGAATTCCGTAACTGAAAGCCGACACATGATTACCCAGAACCAAATCCAGCAGGTGAGCGATGAGATTGCCCGGCGGTTCCAGCCGGAGCGCATTATCTTGTTCGGCTCCTATGCTTACGGAACGCCGACGGAAGACTCCGATATAGATTTGCTGGTGGTCATATCATTTGAAGGAAAAAGCGTTCGCAAATCCATTGAGATAGAAGCTGAGGTTCATCAAGGCTTTCCAATGGATTTGATTGCGATGACGCCGAAACATCTTATGGAGCGTCTTAGCGGCGAAGACTACTTCCTCCGCGAAGTAGTAGAAAATGGAAAGGTACTCTATGAAGCCAATTACGCAAGAGTGGATTGAGAAGGCCGAAGAGGATTGGGCTGTCGCTCTGCTTGCGCTTAATTCTCCTCAATTAAAAGCTTACAACGCTATTTGTTTTCACACCCAACAGTGTGCCGAAAAGTATCTCAAAGGACAGCTTCAGGAAGAAGGCATTGCCTTTCCCTACACGCACGATCTGATCACGCTGTTGGATTTGCTCGTTCCCAGCCACCCGCTTTGGACTACCTTGCGTCCGGCGCTGTTGCAGTTGAAAAATTACGCAGTTGCCTTCCGCTACCCCGGCGGCGCAGCAGACGTGAATGAAGCACACGACGCTGTAGCGTACTGCCGGAGTGTGCGCGACACAGTGCGGCAGGGGTTCGGCCTGCCGGTTTAGCGCACTAGCGGGTCACGGCTTTTCGTCGTAGATGACTTTTGCCATGACGTCGCCAATGACTTTGAGGCTTTGCGGGTCGCACTTGTCGGGGGTGTCCTGAAGCGTGTGCCAGTAGGGATAGTCAAAGTCTATCAAATCAATGGCGGGGATGCCGGCGTTGTTGAAGGGCTGGTGGTCGTCGCCGATGGGTCCTTGCAGGGCGTTTGGGTCTGCGGGAAACTGCGCGGTGTCGCCGAGGGCGGCAGCAGCGGACCAAACTTTGTCGTCAAGTTCGGGATGGACCTGCTGGGAGTAGATTTCGCGCTTGACCACCAAGTTCTTTTGACCGATCATGTCGAGCAAAATCGCGTAATCAGGCTTATAGACGCCGGGGTTTTGGGCGAAGTAAATGGAGCCGAGGTACATCCGGTTCTCACCAGGTCCCCAATCTTCGCCGTCTACGAACAGCAGCACGACTCCAACGTCCGGGCGCTTGGCATGGAAGACGCGGGCCAGTTCCAGCAGGGTTGCCGTGCCGGAAGCGCCGTCGTCTGCGCCCATGATCGGCTTGTCTTTGTGATCTAAATCTTGATCGGCAGTCGGGCGAGTATCCCAGTGGGTGAACAAGCAAATTTTCTTTCTGGCGCTGGGGTTAATGACGCCGATGATGTTGGTCAGGTGCAGGGTGACATGGCGGTCGGAGTCATGGTACACGAACGGCTGGGTGCTGACTTTATCCACATACGGCGTGAGCTGCTGCATGATATAGGCTTTGCACTTTTCATGGGCCGCCGAGCCAGGCGGGCGGACGCCAAGATCGCACTGCGCGTGGAGCATGGAAAATGCCTGAGCGCCGCTAAAGCTGGAAGGCACGGCGGGCGGCACGGCGGCAGGTGTTTGAGACCGGCTGCGGCAGCCGGACAGAAGCAGTAGCGGCAGGGCAAGCAGCAAGCTGGCAGGTTGGATTAAGCGCATAGGTGGTTCTTGTTAATTTTTCGCAATCCGGTCTTCAACCGTGCTGCTGATGACCGGGTGGGCGGCGAGGTAGCTGCTCAGGCTTTTCGCCATCGAGATGCCTGTGTCGTCCGAGGATTTCCCGGTCAGAACCTGGAAATAGCCGAGGCCGCCGGTCGCGAGAGACCGGGTAGTCGCCACTTTGTACGTTTTGCCGGCGTCCACTTCGCCGCCGCCAATCCCCGCCAATGAAATGCGCTTGCCTTCCGGCTGACCGGCGCTGTAGCGTATTTGCAAGCCGGACACCTGCAAAAAGCCTTCAAACGGCTGCGGCGCACGGGACACGGACCGCTCGGCGACTTGAAGAAGCTGCGCTCCGGTGAGGGTCAGCACGACAACCGTGTCGCTGGGATCGTCGGCATAATGAAGCGCGGAAACAATTTTGCCCGCTTCGGTTTTGCCGGCAGGGATCAGCGCCGCGCTGCTGATTTCATCGGCAGGCACAAGCGCCGCTTGGGCGCTGCCGGTCTGGCGCACGGCATCGGCGACAAGATCGCCAAGATTGGTTTCTTTGCTGGACGAGCCGGCTCCGGACAGCGCCGTCTGCACTTGCACAGTGTCTTTGGCGGCGTTTTCTTTGGGCGCGGCTTGAACCGCCGGACTGGCAAAGACAACGCATAATCCTGTGGCTAGTAATAAAGGTTTCATCAGTTGTCCTGCTTCTGCGCCTGCTGCCAGCGCAAGTAGTCGTCAATAAAGTCGTCGAACTCGCCGTTCATCACGCGCTGAATGTCGCCTGTCTCGTGGGCCGTGCGTGTGTCTTTAACCAGCGTGTACGGCTGGAAAACGTAGTTACGGGTTTGATGCCCGAACGCGATGTCTTTGCGGTCGCCGCGCAGCTCGTCAATGCTCGCTTTGTTTTCGGCCTGGGCCAGCGCCAGCAGCTTGGACTTTAACACGTTCATGGCGAACGCTCGGTTTTGCCCCTGGGAGCGCTCGTTCTGGCAGGACACGACAATGCCGGTCGGCAGGTGCGTGATCCGAACCGCGCTGCTGGTTTTGTTGACATGCTGGCCGCCCGCTCCCGACGCCCGGAAGTAGTCGGTCTTCAGATCTTTTTCGGGGATGTCCACGTCTTCCACTTCCGCCACTTCCGGCACGACGTTGACGCCGGCAAACGACGTTTCCCGCGTTTTGTTGAACGGCGAGATCCGCACCAGGCGGTGAATGCCCTGCTCGCCTTGCAGCAGGCCGTAAGCGTTCTTGCCTTCAATGCGGAGCGTCGTGCTTTTTAGGCCCGCGACATCGCCTTCCACTTCGTCCAGCAAATCGGCCTTGAACCCATGCCGGTCCGACCAGCGCAGGTACATCCGCTGCAAAATGGAAGTCCAGTCGTTGGCGTCCGCGCCGCCTGCCCCGGCATTGATTTCTAAAATCGCCGGGGCGGCGTCATGCGGGCCGGACAAGAGGGTTTCCACTTCCAGCGTGTCCAGCGACGCCGTGACGTCCGCCAGCTCGGCTTCGATTTCCGGCACATACGCTTCTGGGGCGTCTTCCAGGGCGGCCAGCTCCGCCAGCGTACCAGCGTCATCAAGGCGCTTGCGGACGGCTTGCCACGGGGCGAGATTCTCTTTGAGCGTGTTTAACCGTTGCATCTGCGCCTGCGCCGCCGCCGGGTCATCCCAAAACGCGGACAAGCCGGCTTCGGCTTCCAGCGCCTTGATTTCCGCCGCTTGGCCTTCTAAATTCAGCGGGCCGCTCAGCGACTCAAGCCGCGCCGACACGCCTTCTATTGCTTTGACGACATCTTCCAGCACTTCGTTCCCTCTGCTCTCAATTCCACCCTAGTATACCCTACGTTGGGAACCCTCGGGAAACCCAGTTTGTTGGCGTCTACGAGCGGGAATACTTTCCCCGCAAGGAGAACAACACAATGGCAGAATTAACACCTGACGCGGCAGCGTCCGGCACGTTTACACTGGGCGGCGATTTAACAGTGAACCGCATGGGGTTCGGCGCGATGCGGATTACCGGCCAGGGCATTTGGGGCGACCCGAAAGACCCGGCAGAGGCAAAGCGCGTCCTGAAGCGGGCGTTAGAGCTTGGCGTGAATTTTATTGACACGGCGGACTCGTATGGCCCGTTTGTGTCCGAAGATTTGATCGCCGAAGCGCTGTACCCCTACGCCGACGACCTCGTGGTTGCGACCAAAGGCGGCTTGACCCGGCAAGGACCCGACGGCTGGCTTCCCGTCGGACGGCCTGAGTACCTGCGCCAGTGCGTCGAGATGAGCCTGCGGCGACTCAAGACCGACACGATTGACTTGTATCAGCTCCACCGGATTGACCCGAAAGTGCCGGCGGAAGAGTCGCTTGGCGCACTCAAAGACCTGCAAACTCAGGGCAAGATTCGTCACATCGGCTTGTCGGAAGTTTCCATTGAAGAACTGGAACACGCGCAGACGATTGTGGACATTGTTTCGGTGCAGAACTTGTACAATTTGAGCGAGCGCAAGTCCGAACAGCTGCTGGACTACTGTTCCGAAAAGTCTATCGGCTTTATTCCGTGGTTCCCGGTTGCCGGCGGCGACTTGGTCAAGCCCGGCGGCGTTCTGGACCAAGCCGCACACAAGCATGACGCCACCGTTGCCCAGCTTGCGCTGGCCTGGCTTTTGAAGCGCTCTCCGGTCATGCTGCCGATCCCTGGCACGTCATCGGTGGCGCATCTGGAAGAAAACGTCGCCGCGTCGTCGCTGACGCTGACGGACGAAGAGTTCGACTCGCTGAGTGCGCTCGGAAAATAACAAATTCCTGCCATGCTTGCCCCCGCCGTGCTTGTCCCCGCCGTGAACGGCAGGTCTGAAGGCGAGGACGCCAACCGCACGGTGTGCGGAAGAGAAAAGTACGCCGGCAACATTACCGGTCGCAGACCGGTTGGCCGGAGGCCGCAAGACCTGCCGTTCACGGCGGGGACAAGCACGGCGAAAACAGTGCAGCAGCCCGGCGGCGATTGCCGCCGGGCTGCTTTGTTTGCAGGAAACAGCGCCGCCGCTGCCGAACTAAAGGCGCTATGAACTTTCAACGAATACGACTTATTGGAATGACGATGGGACTACTGGGCGTGCCGGCCTTCAGCGCACACGCAGATGAAGGTATGTGGCTGTACAACGATCTGCCGAAGGCGCAGATCCAGCAGAAGTACGGCATCACGATTTCCGATGCTTGGGCGGCGCATTTGCAGCGGGCGTCGGTGAAGTTTGTCGGGCTGGCGTCAGGCGAATTCGTGTCCGCCGATGGGCTGGTGATGACGAACCATCATGTGGGGGCGGACACGCTGCAAAAACTCAGCACCGCCCAGCACAACTACGCACGGGACGGCTTTTACGCCCAGACCCGCGCCGAAGAACGCAAAGCGCCGGATTTGGAGCTGGATGTTTTAGAAAGCATCACGCCGGTGACGGACCGGGTCAACGCCGCCGTCACGCCGCAGATGACCCCCGCTGAGGCGCTGCTGGCCCGGCGGGCGGCGGCAGCGGCCATTGAGAAAGAATCGCTTGCCAAGACCGGCCTGAAAAGCGAGGTGGTAACGCTATTCGGCGGGGCGCGTTATGACTTGTATGCGTACAAAACCTACACGGATGTCCGGCTGGTCATGGCCCCGGACGCCAATGCCGCGTTTTACGGCGGCGACCCGGACAATTTTGAGTACCCGCGCTACGACCTAGACATCTGCTTTTTTCGCGTCTACGAAAACAATCAGCCTGCCAAAATCACCGATTACTTAACATGGAGCAGGACCGGCGTCAAAGAAGGCGATCCTGTCTTTGTGTCCGGCAATCCTGGCCGCACGAGCCGCTTGGATACGATGACGGATTTGCGGTATTCCCGCGATGTCGGCCTGCCGTCAGCACTAAACGGGGTGCGCCGCCGCGAAGTGCTGCTGACAAGCTGGAGCAGCCGGCTGCCGGAAAATGCGCGGGTTGCCGACGATTCCTTGTTCGGTGTCCGAAACACGCGCAAAGATTTGACCGGCATCCTGCAAAGCTTGCAGGACCCGGTGGTGTTTGCCGGGAAGCAGGCGGCGGAAACGGCCTTGCGGGCGAAAGTGGCGGCAGACCCCAAGCTTGAGGCCGCTTACGGCGATGCCTGGAACCAAATTGCAAAAGCAGACGCCGTCCGCCGTGCCCGATTTGTCCAGTACGGCCCCCTGGCGGACAACTTCGGCCTTCAGTCCCGCTTGTTCGGCATCGCGCAGACACTGGTGCGGCTGGCCGAGCAGGACGAAAAGCCGAACGGAGAACGTCTGCCGGCGTTTCGCGCCTCACGCCGGGCTGCGCTGGAGCTGAGCTTGTTTTCGCCTGCGCCGGTTTACCCGGACCTGGAGCGGCTGACGCTAGCCGATTCTCTTTCGCAGATGGCGGAAACGCTTGGAGGCGACAACCCGCTGGTGGTACAGGTCTTGGACGGCAAATCACCTCAAGAACAGGCGTCGGAGCTGGTTTCGGGAACGGCGCTTGCCGATGTCGCAGCCCGGAAGCGCCTGGCGTCCGGGGGGCTGTCCGCCGTGCAGTCGTCGCAAGATCCGATGATAAAAGTCGTCCGGCTCTTGGAGCCGACAGGCCGTGTTTTGGAAAAGCAGAGTGAGGCGCAGATCACAAGCGTTGATCAGGCGGCCTACGCCAAGATCGCGCAAGCGCAGCTTTTAACCGCGTCCGGGCCGGTTTATCCCGACGCGACCGGCACGCTGCGCCTTTCTTACGGCACAGTAGTGGGCTACTCGCAGGACAGCGTGGCAGTCCCGGCATTTACGCGAATGGGCGACCTCTTTTCCTATGCCGCCCAGCACGGCAGCCTGCCGCCGTACCAGTTGTCGCCGGTCTGGGAACAGGCGAAAAGCAGGATCGCACTGGGAACGCCGTTCAACTTTGTTTCCACAGCGGACATCATCGGCGGCAACTCCGGCAGTCCTGTGGTGGACAAAAACAGCGATCTGGTTGGGATCATCTTTGACGGCAACATCCAGTCTTTAGGCGCGGACTATGCGTACAGCGACGCACAGGCGCGGGCGGTGTCCGTCAGTTCGGAAGCCATCATTGAGTCTCTGCGCCATGTCTACGGCGACGACGCGCTGGCGGATGA
>CAXTRL010000016.1:0-20990 GCA_964246575.1 uncultured Armatimonadales bacterium | reverse complement strand
CCGGCACTGGAAGTGCCGGTCTACTCTTGAATGAAAGTGTCTTCGACACTGAAGAATAGCTTACGCTTGCTGGCATCTAGTCCCGCAGGGACTTTCACTTCAGAGTAGACCGGCACTTCCAGTGCCGGTGCTGAACTCGAAAGAACAATCCTATGCCCTTCTCTGCTTTCCTGGGTCGCCTGACCTTTTCCCTCGCCCTTTTATCTTCGCTGACCGTCACTGCTCAGGCCGCCGCGTCCAGCCCGCCCCGCGTCGCCGTGTTTTCCGAGCCGGGCTTCCCGTCGGTCAACATTTCCGCCCTGGTCTCGCCCGCCGCCGTCGCCGCCGACCTGCAAAAAGCGGGACTCGCCGTGGATGTTCTTGATGCCGCCGCGCTTCAAGACCCCGCTAAGCTGAACTCGAAAAACTATGCCGCCGTCGTCCTGCCCTACGGCAACGCCTACCCGCAGGCCGCGTTCGCCAACCTGCGGGCGTTCCATCAAGCCGGCGGCGATTTTGTGCTGTCCGGCATTCCGTTCACCCACGCAGTCACGCGAAACGCCAAAGGCGAATGGCACGATGAAGGCAACGACAGCGACCGCGCCCTGTTCATCCCCAGCGGCATCGGCGTCGGCGGCTTCCGAAACGGGCCGCAGGGCAGCACATCGGTCGCGGACGGTGACCCGCTCGGCCTCGCCCCGCTCGCTTTGGACTGGGGCAACGGCAGCGACACGCAGACTTTGGACACGGCCACGCTGCCCAGCACAGACCGCGTCGTGCCGATTTTAGTCGCCGATGGCGGCAGCCAGCCCGTTTCGGAGATGGTGGTCCACGGCGACTCGGATTATCGCGGCGCGGTAGACGTCTGGACCCCCAATGGCCTTCGCAACGACGACGCCTTAATTGCATTCGCCACCGAGCAGCTCATCGTGCGCGGCACAGTCGCCGCTTTGGCCCAGCAGGGACTTCTCAGCCCTGTTGGCCGGACTCGGGCGCTGGCCGCGCTTGACGCCCTGCCCCGGCCTCATATTGACGCGAACTTAATCCTGCCGGCGACCCTGCCTCTCTACCCGACCCTTCAGCCGAAGCTGACGCCTCTGTCCCGGCACCTGTATGTCGCCGATGTCCGCCACTTGCCCCAAGAGCAGACGCTTTTGCTGGCCTCCGTGCAGGGCATCGTCAACCGCCGCCAGCCGCGCATCTACTTAATCACGGGCGACGAAGACCAGTTTTGGCTGGACCAGATGCAGGCGCAATACCAGACCGATAAACCAATTTTTGTTTCCGATCCGCTGTCATTGATTCAGACCTTCCGTGCCGAAATCAAAGGCGCGGTCGTCGCCGATCCGAATGTCTACGTTTCCCCGTGTATCGCCGTCGACATCGCCGGAATGGACGACCTCGCCATCGCCACGCCCGCCCTCGCGTCCCGCCTCGGCCTGCCTATCGTGAGTGACCTGCGCGGCAAGTTCACGGGTGACGCCGACGCCCTGCGCTACGCCCGCACCCAGCTTTTGCCGCACCTGAACCCATTTTTATCGCTTTGCCTAGACCCGCCGCTTCTCGGCTCCCAGGTAGACGACATTGTTGCAGCACGCGGCACCTGCTTTTGGATCACCGGCCCCAAAGCGCAGGGGAAGCCCGGCGCAAACGAGGCCGCCGAACGCGCCGAAATCACCCGCACCTTCGCCCAAATGCCCTTGAACTCCGTTGTTCGCGGCTTTTGGTGGCACGGCGACGGCCAGGGCCTCGACGAGACCCCTGGCGTCGCTCTCGGTTCCCACTACGGCAAGATTACTACCGTCAGCGACTACGTCGCCAATTTCTCCGTGTCCAGCAGCATTTGGCTCCGTGGCCTGAAGCAACACCCTCAGCCGCCCGCCCCGTCACTTGACCGCCGCAAAGTCTACATCGCCATCACCCTCTCCGACGGCGACAATTTTGCCCCCTGGCGCGGCGTCTTCCGCCAGTTTATGGCCGAGCCGCTGTACGGCACCATTCCGGTCGCCTTCGGCATGGGACCCAGCCTTGTCGACGCCGCTCCGAACCAGGCTCAGTGGTACTACGCCCATGCCGCCCCGACCACCGAGTTCCTGTGCGACGTTTCCGGGGCCGGCTACATCTACCCCACCGATTGGGCCAAAGCCCTGGCGGACCGCCCGGCCCAGCTTCAGGCGTTCTACAAATTGACCAGCCGCTACATGGACCGGATGGACATGCACACCGTCCGCCTGATGAACGTCGGCACCACCGATATATCTACCGCCGGCGCGGACCTGCCAAGCGTCCCTTTCCTGATGCCCGACTACGGCCTCGCCGGCGAATCCGGCTATGGGCAGTACACCTACACCCTGCCCAGCGGCCAGCCCGTCTTTCGGGGCGCTTCCGACGGCCCCGGCGGCGCCACCCTCGCCGCCGAAATCCGCGCCCACGCCGGCACCGCCCGTCCCGCCTTCCTGAACTCCTTCGTCTACATCTGGGGCGCCCACATGACCGACCTCAAACAAATGCTCACCCTGCTCGGCCCCGACTACATCCCCGTCACCCCCACCCAGCTCAACACCCTCTACCGCGAAGCCCAAAAACCGTAGGCAAGTAAAACAAAGAAGGGGCGAACACAAGGTTCGCCCCTTCTTCTTAGGTACAATCTTTGGATGGACCACGACCGCCTGTTCAAAGAACTTCTCAGCACGTTCTTCTTGGAGTTCGTAGACCTTTTCCTGCCCGACATCAGCGCCGCGCTGGACCGAAGCGTCGCGGTCGTCCCTATAGACAAAGAAATCTTCACCGATGTCACGCTGGGTGACAAGCACGAAGTAGACACTCTGATGAAGGCACGGCTGCGCGGCGAAGATGCGTTCTTCCTCATTCACGTCGAGAACCAGTCGGTCGCGCAAAGCGACTTCCCGAGGCGCATGTTCCGCTACTTCGCCCGCTTGACCGAAAAGTACGACCTGCCCGTCTACCCCGTCGTGATTTTCTCCTACGACGCGCCCCAGCGTCCCGAACCCAGCCGTTTTGTGGTAACATTTCCCGGCAAGACCGTACTCAAATTCGAATTACACCGTCATCCAGCTCAACCGCCTCCCGTGGCGGCGGTTTGTCCGCCAGGAAAACCCAGTCGCTAGCGCCCTCATGGCAAAAATGAAAATGAGCGCCCGCGAAAGGCCGCGCGTCAAAGCCGAGTGCCTGCGCCTCCTGGCAAGCCTCAAACTCGACCCCGCCCGCACCAAGCTCATCGGCGGCTTCGTCGACAGCTACCTCAAGCTCAACGGGGAAGAAATGAAACAGTTCGAGCCCACAATTAATCGGTTTCTGCCGATAGAAAGAGCCGCCACAATGGAAATTACAACAAGCTGGGAACAGATGGGCATTACTCAGGGGATCACCCAGGGCATTACGCAAGGCAAAGAAACCCTAGTTGCCCGCCAACTCCGCCGCCGCGTCGGTCCCGTTCCCGACAAACTTACCGCCCGCCTCGACACGCTCACGCCCGACCAGCTCGACAACCTCGGCGAAGCCTTATTAGATTTCACCGCCCCCGCCGACTTACAGCAGTGGCTTGACCAGCATGGATGAAGCCGCAGACCTTCAAGCTCGGTCATACGCCGTCAAGAACTCGTCACGCGAAATCCCACTCTGGGTCAGAACCGTCCGCAGCGTTGACCCCTTAATCAGTTTGTGGTTCGGCAGCGTCAGCGGCGTCCTGCTCCCGTCCGCATTCTCCCGCACCAGCGCCAGGTGATTGCCTTCGCGCACCAGCCGGAACCCCAAGATCACCAGAGTTTTGATGACCTTCTCACGCGGCGCATCCACCGGAAAACGCGGCATCAGGCCGCCACCGCAAGCTCGGCGACAAAGGCTTCCAGCACCGGCGTTTCGGTTTCAATCACATCCGGCCCAAACGTCTCTAAGTGAAACGCAATCGCCGACTTGACATCCGCCAGCGCCTCCTCATAAGTCTCGCCTTCCCCCACCACAACCCCCGCAATACCGAGTGGATACGCCACATACCCGTCGCTATGCCGCTCCACCACAATCTTGAACTGCTTCACCCCATACACCCTTTCTCCGAAAAACAACGATGACACCCAAAACAAGCCCTGCTGGACTTCGCCGCCAATCACGCCCTAGTTCGCCCGCAACAACAGCCTGCGTAGCCTTCCGCAACGTAATAGTAGATCGAAAGTCCACTTCCTCCGCGCCATCCACTAAGCTGGTGACCTCACCATCACCTTCCAGCACTAAACCGAGCAGACTGCCGCTCAATCCTTCGTTTTGCCCGCGAAGGCAGGTACTTGGCGCGTCGCCTTACAGTATAGGATTTCAATTCTATGCTTCTTTGGTTTTCGCTCGTCGGAATTACGGCAGAGCATCTTTCATGTTATTCAGTTGGGCCATGATGTCAGTCCAAATTTGTTCGTCCCTTTGTTGAAAAGAATTATTTAGTTGCTTGCTACACCCAATCAGCAAAACTTCTAGCCTTTGCCTGAACAACATATTTCCGGTTTCACTGGGAGGGAAAAAGGCGTTAAGGCCACGCATCTGTGTTTGTGCATCTTCTAGTTTAAGCAAAAACCCGTTTTGTGCGTCCAATTGTTCCTTCTGCAACTTCATCTTTTGCTTTTGTCGCAACCTTTCCAAACGAACTTCTTCTTGCTGATTATTTTGTTGAGCAAGTCTTTGTAACTTTATCCGTTGTTGTTCAGTTTGCTCTCTCCTTTTGATAAATTGTTCTTGTTGTGCATCCAGACGTGCCTCATCTGCTGCCTTCATCGCCTCTAAAATCCGTTTTTTATCCTCTTCAAGTTTTTTCAACCGTATAAGTTCGCTCTGATGCCGTCGAAGCTCGCTCTGGTGCCGTGCTTCTTTTTCTTCTTTACTCTCTTCTCTGGACGGCGACGGCCATGTACTCAATCCCATGTCGTCCCAGTGATGCCTATTTTTGACTCTATGATTGGTAAACGGCGGAGCGTCTTCTTTGTAATCCATACTTCCTCCAAGACGAGATTGCGTTATGAAACGACTTCTTTACCAAGTTGCAACATTGTTACGATAAACAACGATGCTTCTGTCTGTCCACTAGACAAGCCTTGTCAAACTTATCAACATATTGACAGGATTTGCAAAACTGACTATAATAGACTTTATTACCTTAAAGGAGCGGAACCTATGCCTACAATCACTATCACTCTCAATGGAGAATTAGAGCAACTTAACCCTTATCTCCAACTCATTACAGGACTGTCCGCCAAGATTGATGCTAAGTCTACACCTACAGTAGAAATGCCAACTGAAACAGTTATTTTGACAACCCAAGTAGCATCTAAAACAGATGATTGGACGTTGGATGAGTTTGTTAGGCTCTGGAACCATCTGTCAAAGAACGCTAAAGCCTTTCTTAAAGAGCTAGCGAAGAAGCCTTCTGGCTACCATGCACCAGAACTGAAACAAAAAACTGGACTAGACACAAAAAACTTAGGCGGAGCCTGCAACTCAGCTAGTAACCAACGGAAAAGCCTGGGTATGAACAAATCACCGATATTTGGTCGTGAGGGATGGGAAAACAACGGCTATCTTTACACCATGCCGAAAGCCATCGCAGACTACGTCCTGCAACTTCCATAGGAAAAACAGGAGGAGCAGAAATGCTCCTCCATGCACTTCACCACGTTAGAATAAACCTAAATGTATTCTACCAATTTTATTCTCAATTTGATTATGGTTCTTCCCATCCGGGCAACTCCTACCCAACATCCTTACTCCTATCTCTGCTATTATTAGTAGCGAGGTCTTTTCTGGTTCTCAGAGCAATATCTAAAGTGGCTCCAAAGACACTTCGCCGCTAGGCTCCATGTCTGCCCCCAAGTGAAAGCCGTCCATGAGAACGACTCCCAAAAGCGGGCTGCCGTCGAGGATCAGCACTTCAGTCAGCCGCGACTCACCCTGCCAGTCCATCTCGATTTCTACCGCCCCGCTCACGAACAAAGAGCCGTCCGCCAGGGAAAGACCCCGGCGGCCCAAAGGCTGCGCGTCCAGACGAAGGGCCAACTCTGACGGAACCGCAAGGTCGCCGTCAAAAGCGGTATCCACAATGAACTCAATTTCTAATGGCCCTGCTTGACCCGGCAACGTCAGCAGGACACGAGGAAAACGCTGCCGTACATGGCCCAGCATCATTTACGCTCTGCTCCCGTTCCCAATCCCGCCATCCGCCGCGCCAAATCGTGATCGTGCGCCGGACCAATGGTATAAAGGAACAAAAGGCCGGACGGGTGAACCCGGCGCATTGCCCGCATCGCTTCCGGCGAAGAGGCTGCCACGGTGTGCTCACCGCTGTCAATATGAATGGCGACAACTTCGCCGCAATGTTCCGGCTCTAAAATGACCTTGAGGCGGCTCTCATAAATGGCAAGGCCACGCAGAGTGACCTCATCCAGCGGCTGCCCGTACTGATCATGCGTGGCGGCAGGATTTATCGCAGAATTCGTCGGCGGTGTTGACATCATAAAATCCTCCTGAACGGAAAAGGGCATTATACCCTCTGCACAATGCGCTCTTGACAGCGGCAGGCCAACCGGGAACAACCCGGAGGCCGTTTGCGTTATTCTGTTGATGCGGCGGCTTTCTGCCCGCGCGGCTGCCGATTGACTCCACTATCGGGTATAATGTCCGTATCACGCCTGCACACTCACGCGACGACGACTTAACACCAGCGGGCTTTGAACCCGCCTAGAAGGAACAAAAATGCCTGCAATTCTTGACATGCCGACGCCGTCGGCTCCCGAAACCCTGATCCAGACCGCGCCCCTGAGCTTGACCGACGCCGCCGCGGCGGAAGTCACTTCCCTGATCGCCCAGCAGGATCGCACCGACCTTGCCCTGCGCGTTTATGTCGCCGGCGGCGGCTGCTCCGGCCTCCAGTACGGCATGGCGCTGGACGAAAACATTGAACCCGGCGACGAGACCTTCGCGTTTGGGCCGATCACGCTGGTTGTGGACTCTACCAGCCTGCGCTACCTCGGCGGCGCGGTCGTGGACTACATCCACACCGACATGGGCGGCGGGTTCAAGATCGAGAACCCCAACGCCACCAAGTCCTGCGGCTGCGGCTCCTCGTTCAGTGCCGGCGATGACGAGGCCGCCGGCCTGGACACCCGCCAGGGCGGCGGCTGCGGCTCCTGCGGCTGCCATTAGTTCGTGAACGCAAACAGGGGCAGGCCATCCGGCCTGCCCCTTGTTTTTTAGGAGACTTGAAATGCCTGTTACTTTGACAAAACCTGACCAAGCAGGCACTTGGACACAGCCAGAAGACGCGGAGCCGGAAGACCGAGAGCTTGTTCCTGACACTGACCCTCGCTCCTCCGCAATTTGGATCAACCCAGCCCGCGTCAGCGGCGTCGCCTGCTTTGCTCACAGCCGTGTTCCTTTGCAAGTCTTATGGGATCATCTAGAAGAAGGGCCAAGCATGGATGAGTTTCTGGAGGGCTTTGAAGGCGTCACTCACGAGCAAGCCAGAACAGTCCTTCGCATGGCGCTTGAAAAGCTTTTGGAGAGCCTGCCTGAAAGCACCCCGTGGCGGTGAGACTTCTTCTGGACCACAACTTGGATTGGCGATTGAAACGGCTTCTGCCCGGCCACGAGGTCGCCACAGCCAAAGACATGGGCTGGGAGGAAGCCGACGACGGCGATCTCCTCCGGGTTGCCGAAGCCGAGTTTGACGTTGTTCTCACAGGTGACAAAAACTTTCGTCACCAGCAGAACCTGCGCGGGCGCGGCATCGCTTTAATTGTTCTGCTCGCCCGCCGAAACATCTTACAAACAACGGCTCCTTTAATGCCCCAAGTCCTCGCCCTCCTGCCCACGGTTCAGCCGGGCCAAGCGTATTTCGTGTCCGCGCCGGAAAATTCCTAGCCGCTTTCCTCGCAATCTTTTCGTCGCAATCTTTTCCTCGTTTACAGCGTAGTAAATGACACACTCTACTCAGCTTGAGGAAATGCCTGCACTATGCTTCGTGATTTTGTTCGCCTTGCCCGCCCGTTCTGGACTTCCGAGGAGCGCGGCAAAGCCTGGGCCACCGCCGCTCTTCTTGTGCTTCTCGCGCTGGCGCTTGTCGGCATCAATGTTGTTTTGGTCCAGCTCACCGGCGCAATTTTCGACGCGCTACAAAACTACCAGTATCAAGCGTTCCTAAAGTCGCTCGGGCTTTGGACCCTCGGTGCGTTCATTTTCTGCATCATCTCGGTGGCTCAAAGCTACGTCAGCATGGCGCTGAACATTCAATGGCGACGCTGGATGACCAGTCACTTTCTTGATTACTGGCTAGATAACAAGACGTTTTATTACTGGCAGATCTCCGGCCAGCCTTCCGACAACCCTGACCAGCGCATCTCCGAAGACATCCGCGACTTTATCAGCACCACCGACACACAAGGCGGGTTTATTCCTCTGGCCCTCGGACTACTACAGCAGGTGGTGACCCTGCTGGCATTTGTCGGCTTGCTTTGGAAGGTCGGCGATCTGCCACTGCTGCATGGGCGCTTCTTTATTCACGGCTACCTGGTTTGGGGCGCACTGCTGTATGCCGGGATCGGCTCCTGGCTGCTGGCAAAAATCGGCAATCCTATTATCCGGCTGAGCTTTGACCAGCAACGCTATGAAGCCGACTTCCGGTTCAGCCTAGTGCGCCTGCGCGAGAACGGGGAAAGCATTGCGCTGAGTCAAGGAGAAGAACAGGAAAAAAATGGACTGCTGGGTCAGTTCGGCGGTATCTACCAGAACTACCGCGTGATTATGAACCGAATGAAAAAGATCAACGGAATGCAGACGGGCTATCAGCAGGCCGCGAATGTCATTCCACTGTTTCTGTGCGCTCCGCTGTATTTTTCCCGCCATCTGTCTCTCGGCGGCCTGACCAAAGCCACCAACTCATTTGGGCAGGTTCTGACTGCGGTTTCTTATTTTGTCTCGGTTTACCCCTTTATCGCCCAGTGGCGGGCGGTCATCCAGCGCTTGACCGGCTTCACGCAGGCCGTGGAAGCCGCCCGCGCCTTGTCGCAGAAGTCCGGCGCAGCGGTTGAAGCAGGGCACAGCAGCGAAGTTAGTGTGCATGGCCTGACCCTGGCGCTCCCGAACGGCCGCACGCTGTTCCGCGACTTAGACCTGACTTTGGAAGAAGGCCGCTCGGCGCTCATTTCAGGCCCGTCCGGGACAGGAAAAAGCACCCTGCTTCGCACCCTGGCGGGGCTGTGGCCGTATAGCAGCGGACGAATGCAGCGCCCGGCGGAGATGGACGCTATGACGCTGCCGCAAAAGCCGTACCTGCCGATCGGTTCTTTAGCGGCCACTCTTTCTTACCCGGCCCCAGCGGCAGAGTTTTCGCCAAGCGACATTGCAGCGGCGCTGGCGCGTGTCCGCCTGCCGCACCTGGCGGATCGCCTGGACGAGACGCAGAACTGGGCGCTTCAATTGTCGCCGGGCGAGCAGCAGCGGGTCGCGCTGGCCCGCGCGTTCCTGCACCAGCCGCGCTGGCTGTTCTTAGACGAAGCCACATCGGCGCTGGACGAGCCGACCGAAGCCGCGCTTTACGGCGAGCTGGCCTCCGCCCTGCCCCACACCACCGTCGTCAGCATCGGCCACCGCACCAGCCTCCGCAAGTTCCACGCGGTCACTCACGAACTCGCCCCAGCGGAAGCAGTCGCCGTAAAGACCTAAATTGGCCGCGTCCCTCGGCAGCGTGGAAACGCGGGACAGCCCCAGAACCCCGAACCGGCATTTGCGCCGCTTCGCGCAGTCCGCTTCACCATCGGTTCGCCGCATTGAGGGCAGAGCGGCACGCTTGACGAAGCCTCAGTTGCAGCACTTGGTATTTGCGTTGTGCTCGCTGAAGCAGCTTGCCCCTGCGCTTGCTTCACCAGTTCTAAAAGCGCCGCGCCATCCACCAGTTCCAGCGGCGGCGGCCCTTGCGCTTCGGCGATTGCCTCGCGGGTGAACGTGCTGGACGTGACGAATATGCCTCGCGTGGCTTGGTTCTTTGCCACTGCGCCGCGCAGTTCGCGCACTGTCGGCGCACCCACTCTGGCTTGCTGCTTCCACCGCTTGCACTGGACCAGAACTGTTTCTGCGCTGCGCCGCAGGATTAAATCCACGCCCCCATCCGGCCCGCTGCCGCCGGTTTCCTCCACGCAGTAGCCTTGACGCCGGTAGGCTTCCCCGACCAGCAGCTCAAACTCCTGCCAGGTCAGCCCGCGCAGCGTGTCCAGGCTGCTTTGCTGCTTCAATAACTGACGCCGCTGGTACTTGTCCGCTTCCGCATACAGCGCAATCAGCGCCAGGGCAGCGGCAAGCCAGGGCGCGAAAGCGGAACCAATTAACGCCGAAAGATTTCCATGCGTCAGGGCCGGCAAGAGGTAACGCAGGACCGGGTAAGACGCGATGACGACTACTGCCGTGGCCCAAGTCGGTACGTGTCGGAAAATGACATAAAAGAGATTGTCTTCTACTTTCTGCCGCGCCACTGCTATTTTTCCTTCTTTTTGTCTTCTTCCGACTTCTTCTCTTCGTCCGTCTTGTCGGCTGCCGGGATGTCTAGGGTAATGGGCGGGAAGTTTTGGACGGTGAACTGGTAGGTGCCGCCGGTCGGCGGCAGGCGGAAGGTGAGAGCGAGCGGGGCGGTCAGCGCACGGTCGTCTTTGCCGGGAGTGAACGTGAACGACCAATTCGCGCTTTCGGCGAGGGCTTTTTGGCCCAGTACGCTGACGGGCAGGCCCAAAGGCCGCGACGCACGGCCCGGCGGCACGGTGCGGGCGAGCGAGAAGTCGGCGGGCTTCAGTGCCAAAGAGCGGCGGGTTTCGGTGGTGTCGCGCAGGGCCAGGGCGACTTCCAAATAGCGCGGCCCTTCTTCAGTGCGTCCGGCGTAGGTTTCCAAAACAGCGCTTGTGACGACAAGCTCCCAGCCGTCGTCTGTCAGATTGTCGCCCGTGCGGTACGCTGACTTTAGGCCGCCGTTGAGGTGCTTGTCGAACCAGTTCAAGATGCGCCGAAGCTCGTCCAGACGGTGCTGCGGCTCGCCGAAGCCATGGCCCTCGCGGGGATAATGCACGAACTCGACGGTCTTGCCTAAAAGATGCAGGGCTTGGTACATCTCCTGCGAGTTGGCGATAAACGTGTTCGGGTCCTGGTCGCCGTGCATGATCAAGACCGGCGTCTCGATGTCCTGAAGATAGGTCGCCGGGGAACGCTCGGCGTACAGCGCGGGCTTGTCCCAGGGGTAGCCGCCGAGATACTCAGTTTCCCAGCGCGGGGCCTGCGAGTTGGAAAAGTCGGTCGCCAGTGAGAAGATGCCGAACTGAGATACGGCGGCATGAAAGCGCTTTGTCTTGGAAACAAGCCAGTTGACCAGATACCCGCCGTAGGAAGAGCCGATGACGGCGAGTTTATCGGGGTCGGCGACTTTTTCCCGAACAGCTTCGTCAATGCCCGCCAAAATGTCGGCGGCATCACCGCCGCCGAGATCGTTCCGGTTGGCCGTGCTGAACGCATTCCCGTAGCCCTCACTGCCCCGGTAATTCGGCGACAGGACCGCGTAGCCTTCGGCGGCCCATGTCTGCCAGGCCGTGTAGGGACTCAACGCTTGGACAGTTCGGCCATGCGGCCCGCCGTGCAGGTTCACAATCAGCGGGAGCCGCCGGCCTTCTTTGGCATTCAGAGGGAGGGTAAGAAGACCCTCGATTTCGAGGCCGTCGGGCGATTTCCAGGAAACAAGCTGCGTTGGGGCAAGCGCGTAACCGTCGGCCCAGTCCCCATTGAGGTCGGTCAGCGTCTCGGAGCGCTTTTTGCCCGGCGCAAGCCAGCACAGCTCCGGCACGTCCACCGTAGAGCTTGCGACATACGCGACGCCGCCATTGGGAGCGACATGGTAATCGTGCAGATGCTCTTCGTTCTGGACCACACTTTGCCAGCGTGTGCCGTCCCAGCGAAACACTGCCGTCGTCGTCCCAATCGCCGCCAGCACATAAATCAACCCGGCGGCGTCGGCGTAAACGCTGTGCCAGCCGGTGAGGTCGTGCGGGAAATCGGCGGTGAGGTTGACGGGTTCCTGCTTCTCTCCAACAGAAGCGGCGTACAGATTAGGCTGGGAATACGATAAATCGGGGTCAAGAGGCGCGACATACAGCACCTGCGAGCCGTCACGGGTCCACACCGGATGGAACTTGCCGCCGGGGCCATCGGCCACCGGGCGCGTCGCGCCGCTTTCGATGTCCAGCACCCACACATCGCTTTTGTGGTAGTCGTTGACTTCGCCGGTGTAGTTAGTCGTAAACGCCACCGATTTGCCGTCCGGCGACACGGCTATTTCCCCCAGCCCGAAGTCGCCGGGATGCAGCAGCTTTGGCTTTTTGCTTTCCCGGTCAATGCGCCAGATCTGCCCCCGAAACTTTTCGAGGCGCTCGACCACGGCGTCGTCTTTGCGCTCTTGTTTGTCGGCGTGGTATTCTTCCAGCGGCTTCGGGCGCGGCTCCTGCGCCAAGTACACGATGCCCGACGAGTCCGGCAGCCAGCCGTACTCGCCGACACCTTCCGGGGCGTCCGTCAGCTTCTCCGCTTCGCCGCCCCCGCCGTCCATCGGCAGCAGCCAGATTTGCTCTTTGGGTTCCGCGCTCTCGTCGTAGTCCCCTTCGCCGTCGTCCCGGCTGCTTAAGAACGCCAGCCAGTTGCCGTCGGGCGACCAGCGCGGCTCGGTTTCGTTGCCCCCGCCGCGCGTAATCTGCCGGGGTTCGGCGTCGGACCCGATCTTCAGCACGTAAAGGTGCTGGGTCACCCCGTTTTCGTCCCAATCCGTCTCGCTGACCCCGTAGACCACCCGCAGGCTGTCCGGCGCGACCTGCACTTCCCCCGGCATCTTCAGTTCCAGCAGGGCGCGGGGGGTAATCTTCTGCTTCCGTCTTCTAGCCATAGACGCAGATTGTACCCGTTCCGCCCCCGCTTTCCCTTGATGGCCGCTTGCGGGCGGCTACCGGGCGTTCTGCTTGATGAAAATGAGCTGGCAGTCGGGGATATTGTAATAGCGCGGCGCGGAAGGTGCAATGGTGACACCCGGCGCGTTCGGCACAATGGTGATGCCCGGCACGTTCGGCAGCGTCATATTTGGCACGGTCAAGTTGGGAAGGTTAAGTTTCGGCACAGTCAGGTTCGGCACATGGTAAAACGGACTGACCCCGGCATTCGGCAAGCCGGCGAGGGATCGCGTCTGGACAAGCTGCTGCTGAAGCTGCTTAACCTGCGCCTGCAAAGCGTTGATCTGGCTTTGCATGGCCTGAACTTTGGCTTCCAATTGGCTGCTGGAAACCGTGGGAGCCTGCGCCTGCGCCGGAGCGAGGGCAAGCAGGGCGGTAGCGGCGAGAGCCGCCGACAGGGTGATGCGAATGTTCATGGGTTTCTCCTGTTGTCAGTGTTAGACCGTGAAAATGTACGAGCGACTAAAGTCACTCGCTGGAAGGCACTCAGAAGTGCCTCCTGTCCAGGGGACAGAAGATACATTCGTCCTATCCTAGTCTTGCTGTCCCCTGGACAGGTGGTGTTTCTGAACACCTTTTAGCGAGTGAGTTCACTCACTCGTTCTGCGGCCCCTTTATTGTCTTGCCGAATTATCTTGCCGATTTTCAGCAGGACCGCGCCGTGGGCGGGGACTTCCACCGAGTAGCCGCCGGGGAATGTACCGGCGTTTTTGTGGAGCCACAAGTCGCGCACAGGCTGAGAACCAGACAAGCCGAGGCCATACCAGGGGACGGTCATAACATGCGGCTCTAAATCGCCGTTGACTAGGCCGACGGCGCGGGTGCCGTCGAAAAGCGGTCTGGCCCAAACTTCGCAGTCTTCGGCATCTTTGGACACTAAGCCGGCAGGCTTGCCGAGCGGGTCTTGGTTGATGTCCAGCGCCTCGTCGTTGGTCAAGAGGGCCAGCGTCAGGGGGTCCAGCTTGGTCATATCGCAGCCGATGAGAAGCGGCGACGACAGCAGGCACCACATGGAAATATGCAGGATTTGCTCGTTCGGGGTCAGGCGCGTCGGGTGGACATTGCCTTTGCCGACAATGCCGACCATCAGCATATCCGGGTCGTTCCAGTGGCCCGGCCCGGCGTACTTTTCGTGGCCGGCCTGGCTTTCGTAGATTCCATGCAGGCTGCCCCAGTTGTCGTCGATGTCGCCGGTGGTGCGCCACGAATTGCCGCCGGTCGCCGCGCCCCATTTCCAAACATCGCCCATGCCGTACTGGCACAAGCTGAACACGATGTCGCGCGGCTGGGCGGCCAGCGCCGCGCCCATGACATCGTAAGGCTTTTCTAAAACCGGCAGCGTATGGTCGCCGTGGACCGTCTGGTCATAAGAACACCAATCGTACTTCAAATAATCAAAGCCCCAGCCGGCATACGTCGCCGCATCCTGCGCTTCGTGCTGGTAGGAAGCCGTGTAGCCGCCGCAGGTGGTCGGGCCGGGGCCGGAATACAAGCCGATTTTCAGACCCTTGCTGTGAATGTACGCGGCCAGGCCCGGCATATCCGGGAACTTGTCGTTGGTTTCTATATTGCCCTGCGCGTCCCGCCCTTCATTTTCGCCGTGTCCTCGCTCCCAAGTATCGTCAATGTTGACGTACCCGAAGCCGTGCCGGGCCAGCCCAGCGGCGATCATTTCATCAGCGGCGTCCCGCACTTTGCCCGCATCCACATGATCCGCCCAAACATTCCACGAGTTCCACCCCAGCGGCGGAGTCAAGGCCAGCTTGTGCGCCCCGCCGATAATGGTCAGTGTTCGCTTGGCGGTCCCGCGCGGCCCACGCACGGAGAGCGTCACCGCTGTTGTTCCCGCTTTGGCAAGCGCTCCTGAGATAATGCCTGAATGAGCGTCCAGCACCAGCCCCGTAGGAAGCGGCCTTGCGGCATAGGTAAGCGGCCCGTCACCCGTTGCCGGGATCAAAAATAGGAACGGCTTGCCGGGCGTCGCGCCGACCAGACGCGGGCCGTGAATAGCCGGACGCGGGTCGGGAGACAGCATCACCAGGCGCGGCGGGGCGAGCGGCAGGATGAACGCTTCGGGTTTCACGCCTGCGCCCGGAGCCAGGGTCAGCAGGGCATCGCCCCAGTCAGCATGGTCGTAATTGATGCCGTCGCCGCCGTCGGACACCAGCAGCGTCAGCTTTTGTGCGCCCGTCAAATCCACCGAAAGCGGCTGCGGTGTGTCCCCGCCGTGCAGCACCGGCGTTTGCGCGGCGATCTTGCCGTCCACGCGCACTGAGAACACGACCGAGCCTTGATGATTGGTTTCATCGTCCACGCCAACCGTAGCTGTAAACCGTGTCGCGCTGCCGTGCAGATTGATCACAAACACGCTCTCAGCGTGCGTGCCGATTCCGTGCGGGTACACCACGCCGCCAAGCGTCAGCGGATGCCCGTCAATCGACTTGCCCGCGTTCGGCGCTCCAAAGCCGACCGTCATTTTGGACAAATCCAGCGTCTCGGCATACAGGCCGTTCGGAGGCGCATTCTGAGCAGCATTCTGAGCCGTCGCCGGCAGCGCCGTTCCCGCCAGTAGCAGTCCCAGCGCAGCAAACGCGCCCCATCGCAAGAAAGCAAAAGTATTCATACCGCCATTGTACGAACATGCGCCGGTTTTGTCAAGAACAAATCTCAGACGGCCCTGCCCGCAAGCACCCCGCAGGCGGTTTAATGCAGGACAGGCTGGTATTGCAATAGCATTAGGAGGCAAATAAAATGAAGCGCACCGAAACCCGGTATTGTTTGGGGTAAATGTTCCCGCGAATTTGCCTATAATCTTGAGTGTCTGACACGCCAATCGCTGCTCGACAAAGGCAAACCTGGGGAAACGCAGGGACGCAAAGCGAAGGGCCTACCCGCTAAACCTCCCAACGGAGTTTAGTGCATGGCAGCCTTGCTTCCGAAAGTGCGACAGCATTCCTATATCTGCAGAACGTCCGGCCCATTCTAGAACGGGGCCGGGCTTTTTGTTTGTGTCGTAGCAAGACCAGAGGACAGGCACGAGGACCTGCCCCTACGGGTTTCATTTCTTGTCCCTATCGCGCCCGCCCCCTGCCGCCAATAATCCCACTATGAAAGCTGTTGAGGCATGAAAATCGTTCGGCACCCGCGCCATGCCGACCGCATCATGCGGATGGAAGGAACACTGGCCGTCGGCGGGGTCGGCGGCGGACTGCTGCTTTGGACCCAGGCTTCCCACTTCGGCGGGTATGGGTTTGCCGCCGCCGCGTTCCTCAGCCTCGGCGGCGTGCAGGCGGGCGTCCGGGCGCTGCGGAACTTCAACCGCTGGCACCGTGGTTCGGAAGGCGAGGATGCCGTGCTGCACGCCCTGCGCCCTCTGCCCGACAGCTACACGGCAGTCGCAAACTTTGTCGCCCCCGGCACGCGCTCCGGCGACATGGACCTGCTTGTTCTCGGTCCCGCCGGCATTCTGGTGGTGGAAATCAAATCGTACACGGGCCGCTACGCCTGCCACGGCGACGCCTGGTTTTCGGTCGGCTCCGACGGCAGCCGCCGCCCCCAGCGCGGCAGCGTTTCCCGCCAGCTCAAACGCGCCGGCAAAGCGGTCGCGCACTACTTAGTGGACTGCGAAGTCTCGGTTCCCGTCCACACCGTCGCCGTGTTCCGCGCCGGGGCCGAGCTTGAGCTGACCCGCCCCACCGTGCCGATTGTCCGGGAACACACCCTGCGGGATTATGTGCTGGCCCTGCCGCCCGCCCCCCAGCCCGTCCTCGCCGCCGACCTCACGCCCCTCTTCACCCCTGTTCCCACGCCGCGCCGAAAAGTTTTGCCTGTGCTGTCCCGCTAAACTTAGACATTCGGGCGTGGCTTGTGGAGGTAATCGGCCCAGAGCGACGCCGTGAACACGCAGACGCCCGCGCAGCCAAAGGTCAGCCAGGGCAGCACCCAGGCGCTCGGCAGCAGGAGCCAGTCGGCGACATCGTGCATTTTGTACTGCTGCACCATGCCCCAGAGTTGCAGAACCGCGCCGAAGGTGATCACCCAGCGCCACCGAAGCGTGAAAGCCAGCATCTTTTTGTCCCAAACGGAACTTCTGTTCTTTTTCATGTTTAATTTCCCTAGGGCGGCGCACCCTGGCCATAGATTAAAGTGATTTTGTGGTCTTTATCCACTGCGATCAGCCAATTTACCGTCACCGCTTTGTAACGCGCCCGGTAGACTGCGCTGCCGTCCGGGCCGCGGCGCAGCAAAGTCAGCGCCGTGATTGGCCCAAGCGGAGCCAGAAGATCATGCAGCGGTTTCAGCACAGCCGGCGTCAGCCCGGCTTGAACCGCCGGCGCAACAAGGGACAGGTCCAGGCTGCCGCCGGCTGCAATCTGGGCGGCGGCAATCCGGAGCAGCGCAGCGGTTTTTGGGTCGGTGTCGGGAATGCCTGCGGCCTCTTTTGCAGGGGCCAGGGCCGGAACATACTGAGCCGCTACCCCAAGACCGAGCGAAAGGAAGGGCGGACCATCATCGGAACCATCCACTGAATTCATGTTGCTGAGAATGACTACAGTGAGATGATCGTTTGGGAAATGGGCCAAAAATCCTGTGCAGCCTGGAAGCTCGCCGTTGTGCCAGATCATCGGGTGCCTGTTGATCGTTTGGCTGCTCCAGCCCATGCCATATTTGGTCAATGCGCCGCCCGGCAGAGTCGGCGGCGTCCACATCTGCGCCATTACCGAAAGTGGAAGCACCTTTCCGCTTGCCACTGCCGCATCCCACTTCGCCAAATCATCCACCGTGGACTGCAAGCCGCCTGCTCCATCGTATATGGAAGAGTCATAAAACAAGATGTTGTTGTAGATCTTCCCAGCGGCGCAGGTATAGCCGGCAGCACGATGTTGAACTGCCATCTGCGGATCGTACTCCTCAGTCGCCTCCATGCGGAGGGGCTTGAACAAACGATCTTCTAAAAAATCACTCAGAGGCTTGCCGCTGGCCTTCTCGACAATGCCGGCTAGGAGGTTGTAGTTCGTGTTGCTGTACCCGAACTGCGTACCCGGCTTGAACGCCAGCGGCTTGATTGCGGCGTGACGAGCAAGCTCTGGCAGCGAGTAGGTCTTCAGCAGCGGGTCTTTGTCCGGGTTGGGAACCCACTCTGGAATGCCTGAAGTCTGGTTGAGCAGCTCGCGGACCGTGATGTTCTGCCATGTCTGCGGCAGAGCATCCAGATACTTGCTGACTGGGTCATCTAAGCCGACTTTCTGATCCTGTACCAGCAGCATCACGCCTACTGCCGTAAATTGCTTGCTGATTGAGCCAACGGGGTAGATTGTGTCCGCTGCTGCCGGCACGGACAGCTCCACATTTGCCAGGCCGTAACTCTGCGCTTTGGCCACTTGGCCGTCCTTCACGACCGCGACCGACAAGCCGGGAATATGCCGGGTTGTCATCTGCGCCTTCAAGTAATCATCCACGCCGTCGGCGTGTCCCGCTCGCATCAGTCCCACCAGCGCTGCCGCTGCCAGCAGTGTTTCTCGTAAGCGCATCTAATTACTCCTTTTTGCCGTCTTTTCGTGTGTCAACTGCGTGCATCAGCACCGTCAAGGCAATCTTCTGTGCGTCGGGAGCCGCCGAGCCAGCTTCCCGAAAATCGTCAGCAAGCGCGTGAAGACGCGCGACGAACTCCGCGCGGCGCTTGGTGTCAAGCGGCAGGACCAGATGGAATCCGCCTTCAATTTGGTCCGGCAGGCCGCCCGTCTCCGCCCAGGTGCTTCGGTATAAGTCCAGCCCTGCGACAAGGTACTGTTCCAGCGGCGGCGTTTTGCCGCCTTTAACCGGCACCGGCGCGGTGAACCGGCGGGCGACGGATTTATACAGCTTTTCAGTAATCGGCCCTTTTTGGCGGGTGCTGTCCAGCACGATCAGCCCAGCGTCCAGCAGCTTTTTGGTATGGAAATACAGCTTGCCGCTTTGCTCGCCCAGCGCCGCCGCCAGCTCTTCATTGGTGCGCGGCTCGCGTGCCAGTGCTTCCAAAATCCGCAGCCGCAGCGGGTGGGAAAACGCTTTCCACTGCTCCGGCGTCTGCATCACAAATTGTTCGGGTTCGTTCGCCATAGCATTCTATTACGCCCTATTTTACTATGGCGCAAAAGGTGTGTCAAGGGCTTGGGCAAAAAAAGCCGTGGGTTTTTACACCCACGGCTTAAATACTAGCGCATGGCTTTCTTTCGCTAAAGGCAATGACCTATGGCAAAGGAAGCGGCTTATTCAGATGTTCTACGGCATAGAAGCATATTGGCGCTCGGCCTGCCAAGTTGTTGGGGAAACTGCCGAGCACGACAGTCTTTCCGTTTTCGATTTTGCCGAATTTGAACGGGTGCCGGTCCCTTACAATAGCGATCCAATGCGCGTCCAACTGTACGCCTATTTTATCCAGTAAATCGCACAACTTGATCGGTTTGTGCAAATTCGGTTGGTCAAAGGGAACCGACGCGAAGTTATCCAGCAGGTTCGACAGTCCAATGCCGAGAATGAAATATGCGTCTTGCTGGTAGCAGACGCCAAGTGCGCTGTCTGCCGCACTGAGTTCATCAAACAAGGCTGTTAGCGTAATGGACTTGGAATACTTTGGCCCAACCTCATACTGTAGTGGATCATCAACTCCTGGTGAAAGGACTATCTGAACATCAATTGCTGTAGATGTCGTATGAACATGAATGGCGTCGCTTGCGCGTTCAAGCTTTGATAGTATTTCCCCTACTGTATAGTTCCCCTGCGGGATTATGACATTTGGAAGCATAAGCGTCAGCGGCTCTCCCCACTTGCTTAAAATCTCCAGGTTGATTGGAACCGGCGAGTTAATAGTCATACCTGCGAGATCGGTGATGACGTTTTCATTGGCTTGAACTCCAAAGGTAACCGGAGTTGACAAGATGGCAGGAACGGAGTTGTCGGCCAGCGAAGTCACTGGAAAAAGCCCAGTGCCTACCAATAAAATTGCGGCTGCTCGTGCAAGTTGGAATCTCATAGTTGCACACCTCATGGGGATTGTGTCGTCGTGATACACAGCAGGGATCACCGGCGAGATACAGGATGCCGCCTCCTATTCTGCCGGTCGTAAACCGATTGGCGTCTGCGCCCACAGACCTGCCCTTCAGGGCGGGGGCAACGCGAGGCACTGTTCCCCCAGACCCTCTTTACGTCACGTCCAGTACAAAATCCGGCCTTGGGGGAACCGGCGGGTGATTTCTGACTCAAAAAAGCCGCGCAGAGACTTCATCATGTCCTTTTGGTAGACGTACTTCACGCCGCCGAACTTGTTGCGCTTCTCGGCGCGGGTCTCTTCGATCATATCTAGCGAAGTTTTGGGATACCACGACTGCAAGACTTCTTTAGAGCCGGGCGTGAAGCGGTGGGTAATCAGCTCAAACGTGATGTCCGGCGCGAAGCCGACCGCCTCTTGCGCGTTGTCCAACAACTGCGTGTACTGCGCTTCCCAATCTTCCACCGGGATAATTGGCGCGATGACCACGCCAATCGGATAGCCGCCCCCGCCCTCAGAGCGCGGCAGGGCCAGGCGTCGCAGGGCGTTCAAGCGGGAGGCGACCGGCGCAACCCCGCCTTCCAGCCGACGGGCGACGAGGTCGGCATTCACCGATGCGCGAGGCCGGGTATGGCCGTTGTGCGGCAGGTCCAAGAGCGGCTCGACGGCGTCAAACTTCGTCGTGTAGCGCAGGTAGGCGTTCTCGCGGGTGCCGAACCAGCGGATGCACTCGGCCAAACTGCCGGTCAGATGCTCTAAGCTGAGGGGGTCGGTGTAGCAGGATGCTTCAAACGTCGTTCCCAGCGCTTCGTTGCGGCCTGCGCCCGGCTTCTCGTAGCGGGCCAGATTGTCCAGAATGCTCGGCAAATTGGCAAACGCCCGGATCACCGGCGGGCCGGCCAGACTGCCCGCGAGATAACAATACTGGCAGTGGGCCGGGCAGCCTTCCGCGACATGGAACTGCCAGT